>JAFGCN010000007.1 GCA_016932615.1 Candidatus Aenigmatarchaeota archaeon | reverse complement strand
GGTAAGCGCCACCTGCGGCTCCTCAAGTGTCGGGTACTGGAAATGCAACCCAACCACTGGAACCTGGACTACTTCCACAACCTACTCGGACAGTTCCTGCACAACCAAATGCGGCTCTTCTTCAAGCACAACCTGCACATTTGTTGTGAACTCCCTTGAGCTTCCATCTAGGGCGGCAGTTTCTTCTGCAAAAATTTACCTGGATGGAGCTGATACTAATAAGCAGGGTTCGCTCGTTACACTTGAGAATGTGCCTGTGGGCACGCATACCTTAAAGGCAACCGCTAAAGGGTACAATGACGTTACTCTTTCGGCACCATGCACTTCTGCGGGCGGAGTAAAGACCTATTATATGCTTTTTGAATCTTCCAGCAGCAAACCTGCCTGCACAACCTCTGGTGCCTGCTCGGGTTATGCTATTGCAAGCGGATGCAGTGCTCAGGCCAGTTCCAGTGGGTTTAGTTCCACCTACACTTGGACGAAGGCAACTAGTTCCTCCTGTTCAGGGTCAACACCTTATTGTTATTGTGGAAAACTGAAATCCAGTTCCACGAAAACCTGCCAGGAAGCTTGCGGCGGCACATTTTTGTGCAGCGCCACCACTCCAACAGGATATACCTATAAGTCTTCCGGCGATTCCTACTGTAAGTCTATTAATTCTGCGCTTAAGTGCTATTGTGCGAAAAGCTCTGGCTCTGGGGACGATGAAGACAATCACCCTAGCTGGGTGACTGGCTGTGCTGAGTTCTGCAAGTGGGTGAATACCGGTTATGCCTCTTCCTGCAGGACCTCCTGCGTTGACGATTCCTCTTGGTGGAGAAACCACTATGCCGAGGCGGATAAATATTGCGCGGCAAATCAGGTCTGCTGCTGTTCAGTGCAGCGAACGGGGGGGAGTTCCAGCAAGTCCGTTTCGTGCTCTTCATATACCTCCATCGACAGGGACATACATTGTGATTGCGATAATGAGCGTGCCTGTTATCCATGGGGCGTCTGGTCCCTTTCGAATGCTGATTGGTATAAAGCTCAGTGCTTCCAATGTTGCCAGGCGGAGACCTGCGGTCAGGGCTCAAGCGGCAGCAAAAGCAGCAAGGAGCCGAACTGGGATGAGCCGCCAGGAGAGCAAACTCCTGAAGACCAAGGTGAGGAAGGCGATTGCCCTAACCTTTGTGCCAATTATAACCCTGCGGGATGGTATAGTTGCCAGGATTCATGCACGGCAAATGGGCTTCACTACCTGAGTGGAGGGGACTCTTACTGCCAGAACGAGCATGAGGGAAATACTGCAGGAAACCATTGCTGCTGCACTCCCACTGGTGAGGATGATGACGACAGCGATGGAAACTCGGGCGACAGAACTTGCCAGAGGGAGGCGGAGATAGATATAGACTTTGAGGAGAGCAGCTATTGTGCTGGACGGGGCAATTTCTTTGACCTGACAATTCAGTTTGAGTATGATGGTGACGAGTATGACATGAATGAAGGTGACTTCCGGGTCGTGGTTTCCGGAAACTGTATTAACACAAGGACTCTTAAAGCTTACAGCGACAGGGATGTTTTCAGAGACCGGGGTGATGGCGAGTTTGAGCTTGAGGGGGGCACTTACTGGTTTGGCGATGTTTGCCGGAGGACATTTGAGGTCACAGGAAAGTTTAAGGATGGCAGCAGGTCCTGTGAAATTACTGAGTCCCAAAGCGTGAATGTAAGGGACTGTGGAGATGATGACGATGATGAGCCTTCAACCACCTGTGATGAAGCTTGTAATGGCCGTGACTGGGATTGTGACGACAGTTGCCGTGATGATGAGGATCATGAAAGCGACGGTGATGACTGGTGCGAATGGGATGATTCGGACAATGACCGCTGCTGCTGCGAGGTAGAGGAGGAAGATGATGAACCTCCAACCACCTGTGCAGAGGCCTGCGGAAACCGGGATTCGGATTGTGATGACAGTTGCAGTGATGATGAGGAACGGGAACGTGACGGTGATGACTGGTGCGAATGGGATGATTCGGACAATGACCGCTGCTGCTGCGAGGTAGAGGAAGAGCAAACCGAAACTTGTGAGGAGGCCTGTGATGGCCGTGACTGGGATTGCGACGATAGTTGCAGTGATGACGAAGAGCACGAAAGCGACGGTGATGATGACTGTAGAGCTGGCGAACGATGCTGCTGTGAGGAAGGGGATGGCGATGATGACGACGGCGAAACCGGGGAGATGAACTGTGTCGTAACCGGCTGCATCGAATCGACAATAACCTGTGATGGAACTGCTTGCTCCATGCCTTCTTTGCCTTGTGGGGGAGGAATCTTTTCATGCAATGGGCCTTTTGCTTGCTCTGGTGGGACATGCACTTGCCGTGACGCTACCTGTCAGGGAAAAGGCACTCCTGATGAGAATGATGGCGAGGATGACGATCAGGATGACCCCCAAGAAACGCAAATCAAAGTGGACTGTCCCGAGACCTGCAATAACGATGAGCCCTGCACCTGCACAATTGAGGGTTGCCTTAGGGGCGTGGCACAGTTTTCGGGGAATGCGCTGGACATAAGGACAATGGTTACAAAGTACCATGAGATTCCCATAAAAATCCTTACTCGTTCGCCAGATACCATCTCTATTCATCCCGGAAATTCCGGAACTCTGGCATTTGAGGCAATGTGCATCAATCCAATGGCCAATTCTGATGAAGTGAGAATCTCGGTCAATTAACCGAAGCTTAATCAGAGAATATATTTACATTTGGCTATTGATGTTATGCTGTATCTTATAAATTTCAAGACTTATTTTAAGGGCACTGGCTTGAACGCAGTCCGGCTTGCAAGCATAATGGCAGATGTTTCAGAAGAAAATAATGTCGAGATGGCTGCTGCAGTCCAGCCGACAGATATTGACAGGGTAAGCAAGCTCGTTTCTGTAGTTTCCCAGCACATAGACCCGATTCCTTACGGCGCGCATACCGGCCAAATTCTTCCTCAGGCAGTAAGGGATGCAGGGGCGGTTGGAACCCTCATAAACCATTCGGAAAGGAGGATTCCCCTAAAGGAAATCGAAAACTGTGTTTCGGTTGCAAAGTCCTGCGGGCTTAAGACAATCGTTTGCGTTTCAGACATAAAGGAGGCAATGGAGGTTTCAAAGCTTCTTCCTGACTCGATTGCTTTTGAGGACCCTGACCTTATCGGCTCGGGCAGGTCTATTTCAAAGACAAAGCCGGACCTTGTGAGCCGATTTGTGGAACTCCTTGAAGAGCTAAGCCCTTCGGTGATGCCTCTTTGCGGGGCGGGCATAAGCACACGGGAAGACGTGGTGAAGGCAAAGGAGCTTGGGACGAGAGGCGTTTTGGTTGCGTCTTCAGTAGTGAACGCGGAAAGCCCAAAAGAAGCTCTTCTCAACTTAATCCTTTAGAGGCGTGCGTAAGCTTTCTATAAGCATTTTAAATATAAAAAGGGGAGTATATTATGTCTGAGGAGTATGAGATTGTTTCAGTTACTCCGCTGAGAAAGCTCGAAAAGCGCCTTGAGATGGTGGAGAAGGGTTCTCCGGGATATAATGCTGTCCTTCGTGACTTGGTTGAAATGATGAAGGAAAACCAGCGGGTTGTTGATGATTTGATTAAGACCAATTCCGAGCTTATTGCAGGAATAGGCCAGCTGTCCCAACACCTGGCAGGGCTTACCGGAAAGTTTGATGAATTCATGGAAAGCATTGAGGTTGCCGGAACCAGCGAAGAGCCTCAGGAGTGGGCTCACATAAAAGAGGAGGCAAGGAAGATGGCTGACCTCAATACGGCTTTTGATGACCGGCTAAAGAAGCTTGAGCGGCAGATGAAGCTTACCGCCTTAAGCAAATATTATTACCAGGCCCCGCAGGGGCAGGGTGCTGGTGATCAGGGCGCAGGCCAGGGGCAGTACTGAATTTTATCATGGCAGAAGCAGAAAAAAAGAAGGTTAACTTGAATATTGACCCTGGAAAGGAAGCTTTTTACTCGAATAATGTTGCCATATTCAATAACCCTAACGAATTTGTCCTTGATTTTGCGCAGGTAAGCCCCAGGATGGACATGGTTGACGGAAAGCAGATGCTCACCTATATAGCAAAACACAATTCTGTAGTGCTTGAGCCAAAGCAGACAAAAATTCTCCTAAACCTTCTCAAGGAAAATGTCGAGAAGTTTGAAAAAAGGTTTGGAAAAATTGAGGTTTCAAAGAAGCAGAATGATTCGAAAAAGCCCGCTTCAAAGAAGTTTATGGATTACATTGGCTAGTTTTCTACAGTTTTTTCAAGCCAGGATAAAGGAGATAGTATCTGCATTTGGCAAACCCAGGGCTGGTGAAATTTCAGAAAAATGTATCCGGGGGCGTATTAATTGGGGAATTACTTCTTCTCTGCCTCCTTGGGTTTCGCTTTCGGCTTAATCTTTGTTTTTGCTGGAGGGTTTAAAATCTTAATCTTGTTCTTTTCGCAGAATTCTGCCATTTCAGCCAGTTTTTTCTTTCCGACAGTCCCGGAAAGTATGATTGTCTTGCCTTTCAGCTCTTCAAGCCGGCTGATTGATGCCACAAGGGCAGGAACTTCTCCTTTTGGCTGTTTAAGGCCAATGTTGGGCCTTTCTCCCTTGCCTTTTTTGTTGTGCCGCAGTTTGTTGTGTATTCCCTTAGGCCTTCTCCACACACTCTTAAGTTTTTTGTACTTTCCAAGGTTGCTTCGGGCAAATGTCTGTCGCATAATATAATAGTAGCGGAAGTTTTAAAAATGAGCACTGACCGGGCATTTACTTCGAGGACATTTATTGCCACCATTTATCTCTTATTTTGGGCTAATTAGTTGGCATATTCATATTTAGGCACATAGCCTACCCCTTTCGTGCCTTTTATGACGGCATCTTCCAACTCATGCCCATGGTTATCCAGCCCTTTGTAAAATCCGCCATCAAAATAGCGAAAGTAACGTATTGTGCCCGGATGCTCCAAACTGGCCTCTATTGCAGGGCAACCATACCAAGGGACTAAATTTCCCCGGGCTTTTACTTCAATAGAATCACCTCCACGTATTAGCTTCAATCGGTCAAATTTAATTCCTGATTGGGTTTTCTCTCTTTTATTAATTCCCTCCACTTCTTGGGCCATATAGTCCTTGAACCAGTCCCATCGACTTTCTGCCATATTGAGTCACCTAAAATAATTATCTTTGCGATTTATAAATAATCCACTATTTAAGGAAGAAAAAACTTAATTCGATGACCTCTGCTTTTTGCCCCTTCTAAGCATATCAAGGGTGATGCCGTTTATCGTGAAAACCGGGTATTTTACTTCTTCTTAACGGGGTAAAATACGGTCTTTATGTAGCAAGACACTATTCATCCCACGAGACAACGCCCTTTTGAACTTTCTGCGAGTGGTAAAGTCTAAAATCTCGTATCGGTCACTAAAGGGTAGGTCCTCCAAGGATGTTTTAATATGGACATAAGCAACCTTCCTATAGGTAGATCCTATCTTACCAACATCTCCAATTGCAATGGTTGCTCCAGGAATGGGAATATTCACCTCATGGTAGGTTGTGTCTGGGTCTATGAGGGAGTAGTCCTCAGTGTAATCTTGATGTGTAGGATTTATTCTCAAGTTCTTTAATTCTGAGATTACATATGCCCTCATTTCGTCCATATCAAATCTAGGTCTGTGCATAAGAGTTATTAAAAAAGTATTTATTATATAGTAATTATCTATTACTTCGAGGACCTCTGCTTTTTGCCCCTTCTAAGCATATCTAGGCTGATTCCATTGACCTTGAATACCCTGTATTTGACGCCACCGAGGCTTCCGTATGCCTTTTTCTGGGAGCCGCCAATGTACTCGATTGTGACCTCATCGTGCTCCTGGACATGCTTTAGCGCGCCGTCTCTTGGAAGGTGGGTGGTTATCTCCTTTCCGTTCTTGATAAGCTTTACCCTTGCGCACTTAAGCATTCCCGAGTGCGGCTGCCTCTGTTCGACCTGCCTCTTGCTAAGGACAAGCCCCTTTGCCTGGGGAGCTCCTTCAAGGGGGTCAAGCTTCTTTTGGAGGTTGAAAATTCTGACTCGGTATTTTCTCTTGTTGAGCCGTGCTTTTTTTCGCACCTGTTTTAATCTTCTTGCGTTAAATGTTCCCATATTTACCTCCTGAAGACGACGTCTTCGACATTATAAAGTCTACCCAAAAAGCTTTTAATGGCGTCCCCGTCGCCCTTTACTTTTTTTGAGTCATGGGCGCTTACGAATATCTTGAGTGACTTGTCTTCGGCCTCTTTAAGCTTAATAGTGTCGGAAATCGCTTCCTTTAGGAATTCCTCGACGCTTTCCTGGTAACTGAATATCACAACCCGTTTTCTGATGTGGTTTTCAAGCGTTTTTATCTTTTTGCCTTTGTTTGCAAGGACAGCCCCCATCTTCTTTTTGTCAACCACAAAATAGGTCTTTTCCGGCTCGTCTATGCAGTCCATGGGGGCGACACCCGTGACTAGCTCAAATATTGAAATCAAGTGCAGCATCCCCTTGTCAAAGACCCTCATTTTCTTACCCCGCAGATAGCTATAGGAAAATTCTTACCTAGGGTTTTGCCCAGTTCCGTTGCAGTGGCTTTCAGCTTTTTGGTGTCTATCCCATCCAGCTTCTTTTTTGTTTCTTCTGGCGTGGACAGTGTGGTGTACACAAGGGCTATTTTTCCCTCTCTAAGCATTTTTAGCGTCTTGTTGGTCCCAAGAACCAATTTTCCTTCCTGAAGTTGCCTTACTATAGCTTCCATTTTAGTTTCACCGTTCCCGTCCCTACTGGACAAATCTGGCCAATCATAAGGTTAGCCATTAATGTATTCAGCTTGTCCTTTTTATTTGCCACTGCCGCATTGAAAAGAACCTTAATTGTTTCCTCGAAGTTAAGCCGGGCAAGAATGCTCTTCTTGCTTTTCATAAGCCCATACCTTCCAACGGCCCTGACATCGCCGTCAACGCACATGGCGTCTGCAACAAGCCCGATGTACCTTTTGTCAACATCTACGCCCTGCTGCTGCAGGGTAAGGATGAGTTCTCTTATGACAAGGGCGCGTGCCGCCTCTATTCCGAACACATCGGCCATTTCCTTTATGTTGGTTGTGTGCGTGTTTTTGGCGTCAATTCCTTCAATTGCAAGTATCTTTTTAAGGGTTCCTCCTCTTGACTGGACTATCCACTTTCCGTTCTGGTTGATGATAAGGGATTCCAAAACGCCTTTTATTCCGGCAATGTGGATTTTAAGCAATTTATCCTTTAGCTCCCTGTACTCGGAGTAGGTTTCAACTTTGTCAAGGGTAATTTTTCCCTCCTTTAGCTCCACGCCGTGCTTTTTGATGGATTTGCTTATGAGTTCAGTAACGCTCTCCTGGGTGAGGCCAAGCTTCTTAAGCGTCTTGTTATCGAGGGCTATTTCAACGGCTGAGTTTACAAGGTCATAGGATATTGTGGTTAAGGCGTCTTCAAGGTTTGATTCTACTATTTCTGACGCGATTTTCTTGGCGCTTTCTTCGCTGTTTTCCTCCAGGCGGCAGGTTATTACATCGTCTATGTTCTTTCTAAGGTCGAATATTTCAATAAGCCGTGGAAGGCCAAGAGACATCTGTATGCCTGCGGAAGCTGCGAAGTGGTATGCTCGCATCGTCATCTGTGTGGCTGGCTCTGATAGGGACTGGGCGGTTACTATTCCAAGGGCTTCTCCTGGCTCGAATTTCGCCTTCTGTATGACGTAATCAAGCCGCCCCTTCAGCTTTTCCTTCTCTTTTCCAGCTATCTTCTTTTCTATGCAAAAATCTTCAAATTTGCCATAAAGAGCCGCCTCAATCTCGGTTTGTTCCATTAATTAACTTTACAAAAAAATATATTACTTCTTTTGGCTTATTTTACGGGTTTTTAATAGTTTTGAGGGGGTTTGGCGCCCACATTATCCTTTGAATTTAAACTATATCTACCTTATGCTGACGGAAGCAAAGGTATTGGAGATAAGCAATCTGGCACTGGAACTGGACTGGAAGCAGCTGAAGGCGGCAAGCCATACCGTTGCAAGGCATTTCAACAGGTACGGGCTGGATGGCTATGAGCATGGCGGCTTTGGGCGGAGAGTGGAGTGCAAGGGAAACCCTCTTGAGCCAATATTCCAGCTAGACCCAAACCCGGTAAAGAGTGCTTACGAAGATGCTATCCTGGACCTGACCGGGCAGGGCTTTGATGAAGACCGTGCGCATTATATGGCTCTGCCAAATCACCATCTTCTTGCCTGTGCGTATTGCCCTAGGCGTTTAGAGTTCTTGGGGGACCCTTGTGGAGTTCTGGGTGCAGGGTTTGTTTCCCTCATTTTATCGAAAGACGTCGAAAGATGCGGAGACGAGGAAGTTATTGCGGGAGACCGGATCAGGGAGTACTGGCATCCAATAAGGGAATCAAAGCAGCCATTTTTCTGGAGAATGACTTTGCCTGAATATGAAGCGATGTGCGAAGAGTAAGGGGATTCTTGGCTAACTAATTAACTTTCCCTAGCCATATTTATGGAGGATTACAGGGAAATAGGCCTGAAGGTTGGTATTGAAATACACCAGCGGCTTGGCACAAAAACCAAGCTGTTTTGCGCTTGCCCTGCTGATTTCGAGGATCAGGAAGAGCTTTTTGTGTTTGCACGGCGCCTAAGGCCTACAGCAAGCGAAATAGGGAAAGTCGACCGGGCCGCGATGGAGGAATTCTCGAAGGAAAAGGAGTTCGTATACCATTCTTACCCGAACTGCTGCTCGATTGAGACCGATTCAGACTTTCCAAGGGAGATTAACCCGGAGGCACTTGAAATTGCCCTGCAGCTTGCCAAAATGCTTAAGATGCAGGTTCCTGATGTTCTGCAGGTGATGAGAAAGATTGTAATCGACGGAAGCAATACCACGGGCTACCAGAGGACTGCGCTTGTGGGTGTCGGAACTATTGATTCTTTTATTGAAACCAGCTTTGGGCCGGTTCACCTGCAGGAAATGCAGCTTGAAGAGGAAAGCGCGACAAAGATAAAGGAAGAGGCGGGAGTCGTCCACTACCGGCTTGACCGGCTCGGAATTCCCCTGGTGGAGCTAAGCTCTGCGCCGGAAATATGGCACCCAAAGCAGGCAAAGGAATTTGCGGAAAATCTTGGGCTTATCCTGAGGTCTCTTAAGGTTCAGAGGGGAATTGGCACAATCCGGCAGGATATAAACATTTCGGTTAAGGGTGGAGCAAGGATAGAAGTGAAGGGCTTTCAGGACGTAAAGGTCCTTGACAAGGTCGTTGAAAACGAGGTAAAGCGCCAGAGAGACCTGATTGCCATTTCCGAAAAGCTGAAAGGAAAGGATATCGAATTTACCCAAAAAGACCTCACAAGCAGGTTTTCAAATTCCGGCTCGAAGCTTCTAAGGTCACTTTCAAGGGAAAAGGTTCTTGGCCTCAGAGTAGGCGGCCTTGGCGGCTTTTTCAGGGAAAAGTGCGGAGAGCTTACCCTTGGAAAGGAGATTGCAAATTATGTCAAGGTTTTTGGGATTGGGGGCATTGTCCACTCTGATGAGGACCTGCCAAAATACGGCTTTGAGCCGGAAGAAGTGCCGGGAATCAAAAAGGAGCTTGGTTTTAACGAATGCGACCTTTTCATACTTATTGGCGGAAAGTCCTCTCCCGAAGCCCTTGAATTGCTAAAAGAGAGAATCACTTACCTGAGGCAGGGGGTTCCTGAGGAAACAAGGTTTGTGGACGCGGAAAACACCCGGTACGCTAGGAAACTTCCCGGCTCTGCAAGAATGTACCCTGAGCCGGACCTGCCAAAAGTTGCCCTCAAGGAGCTTTACGAGAAGGCAAAGCCCCCCGAATCTCTTGACGAAAAGGCCGCAAGGTTCGAGAAACTGGGGCTTGGCAGGGAGATGGCTTTGCAGATTTCCCGAAGCAAGGACGTTTCAAGCTTTGAGTACTTTGTCGAAAATTACGAAGTAGAGCCAAAAGTCATTGCGGACATAATGACCTGCAAGAGAAAATCTGTTGAGAGGCAGGGAGTCTCCGTTGACGAGGAGAAGCTTTGCTTCGTGCTTGAGGCGCTCGACAGGAAGAGGATTTCAAAGAAGGCGGTAGAGGAGGTCCTTCTTTCCGGAAAAATTGAGGGCTTTGAGAGGATAAGCGGAAAAGACCTGGAGGCGCTTGTGGAGACATTCAAGGCAGATTTCGGGCCTGATGCTGCAAAAGAGCTTATGAAGCTTTATGGAAAGCGCGTGGAAAGCGAGGAGGTTTTCGGGCTTCTTAAACAATGATTCCTGCCTGCCTTCACATACACACGAAATATTCAATAACTTCGAAAGGGATTCAGGATTCAAGAAATAAGCCACAAGACATACTGCGCCGCGCAAAAAAGCTCCGCCTGGGTATTTTGGGAATAACTGACCATAACACTACAAGGGGAGCAATTGAGACAAGAAAGTTTGCAACCGCGCCAGAGGATCCCTTAATTTTGATAGGGCAGGAAATAAAGACCGAGTACGGCGACCTGATTGTTTATGGCTCTGAGGAGGACTTGTCAGGCGGGCTTTTCGACATTCTGGACAGGGTCCGCTCAGAGGGATGGTTTTCAGTCCTGCCCCACCCTTATGATTCGATAAGGAAGTCTTCTGCTATTGGCATGAATCTTTCGAGTCCCGAAATGGCGCACCTTGCAAGGAAAGTGGATGCCGTGGAGGTTTTCAATTCCCGCTGCTTAAAGACAAGGTTCAATTATAGGGCAGCGAAGTTTGCAGAACAGCACAATCTTCCCGGGGTTTATGGGGCAGATGCCCACTATTTGGGCGAGCTTTCAAATGCAGTCAACCTAATCAAGTGCGGCAAAGACGAAAAGGAGATATATGCTGCAATCAGGGAGGGAAAGCTGACGTGCCATGGAAGAAGGACTTCACCAATAAATTATATTCGCCGGCCGTTTGATAGGTTCATTTAGCCATATTTAACAGTCAAAAGAACTTGGCAGAGGGTATTGAACTGAAACAATCTTGCCTATACGAGGTCCTGCATCGTGATTTTGCCCTTGTTTGTCCTGTATGGGTTGATGTTGTTCTCGAAAGGCGTGAACTGGACAATCTGGTTTGACTCGTTTCTTACCGTTCCGTCTGACCTGATCTTGAGGTCGTGAAGTGAGTTTACAAGCCGTCTTTCAAGGTAACCGGAGTGCTTGGTCTTAAGGGCGGTATCGGAAAGACCTTCACGGCCGTGCATGGCATCAAAGAAGAACTCTATGGGGGTAAGCCCCTTTCTGTACCCGTTTTTGACAAACCCGTATGCGGAAGGGTTGACTTCGCCAATCTTGAAGAATGGAAGAGTCCTCCCATAGTAACCCCTTGTAATCCTTGAGCCCTTTAGCTTCTCCTGCCCCAAACAGCCGGTAATCTGGGCTACGGAAACCATGTTTCCCCTTGCGCCGGTCTCTGCTGCGACTCTTGAGTATGATTCTTTTGGAAGGTGCTCTTTTACGATGGCTTCAATTTCGGTAAGTATCCTTTCGAGGGCAAGCTGTTCTTCTTTTGCGCCTCCGTTTTGCACATACTTTTCGACCCTCTTCTTGATGATTTTTTGCATCTCTTTTATCCCTTCAGGGTCTACGTTGTAGTCGTTTATCGAGATTGTGTAATTGTAGCTTGTAAGGAACAGAAGGGATAGCCGGACGACATCATTAAGGAACCTTCCGCCGGCCTGATAGCCGTAAACAAGGTCTATCTTGTTCAGAAGGCCGCCGTGCTCAGAGCCGATTGCCTTTACATCAATATATCCCTTTGTGAGAAGGCCGTTTTCGATTACAACATCTTCGCCGGTCTTGGTTTTTCCTTTGAAGTTAAGGTCGCCTGGAAGCAAAAGAAGCGAAAAAACTTCTTTTCCGGTATAAGTGTCCTTGTCAAGCTTTACGTCAACGCCCAGGGTGAACGCAAGGTTTGAAACCTCCTTTTTGGTCATGGTTACCTTGTCGTGGGTGAGAAAGAATGCCCCCATAAGGTGGTCCTGCTTTGCCCCGATAATTGGAAGGCCGTACCTTGGAGTCCTTATGTGTTTTTCAACGCTCATAAGCGTCTTTATCTCGGCTTTTGCCTCTTCGGTCTGAGGGACGTGAAGGTTCATCTCGTCGCCATCAAAATCTGCGTTATAGGGGGTTGTAGCGCAAAGGTGAAGCCGGAAAGTCTTTCCCGGCATTATCCTTGCCCGATGTCCCATCATAGACATCCTGTGAAGTGACGGCTGCCTGTTGAAGATTACCCAGTCTCCCTCCTGCAGGTGCCTTTCAACAGTGTAGCCCGGGATTATCTCCTGGGAGATGAATTCCTTTGTTTCTTCCGTAATTTTCTTCTTAAGTCCGTCAATCCTGATTATGTAATTTGCGCCAGGGTATTTGTCGTTTCCGTTCACGATGGCCTTTTTCATGTCCTCAAGGTTCTGCTCGGTTACCTTTTCAGGCACGGTAAGCGTTTTTGCAATGACCTGCGGTATTCCGACTTCGTCTATGTCTATGAAGTTATCTGGAGAGATTACGCTTCTTGCAGAGAAGTTTACCCTCTTTCCTGTAAGGTTGAACCTGAACCTGCCTTCTTTTCCGATAAGCCGCTGGGCGAGCGTCTTAAGAGGCCTGCCGCTTCTGTGCCTTGCCGGAGGCACGTTTGCAAGGTCGTTTTTGATATAGGTTGCGACGTGGTACTGCAAAAGCTCGATAATATCTTCAATAAGGAAGTCTGGCGCCCCAATGTCTAAGCTCTTTTTAAGCCGCTCGTTTATCCTTACGATGTCTACAAGCTTGTGAGTCAGGTCGTCTTCGCTTCTTTCACCAGTGTCAAGCACGATTGAAGGCCTGTCCGTTATTGGGGGAACAGGCAAAATTGTAATAATCATCCATTCAGGCCTGCCGCCCTTGAATTTAAGCCGATCCAGATCTTCGTCAGTTATCCTCTCGAACCTTTCCCTGAGCTCGTCAGTGGTTATCTGCCTGCCGCCTTCATAGTAGCTGGTGGGCTTTTCATATCTTATCTTGTGCTGCTTTTCTCCGCAGAATGGGCACTTGTCCGCCCTTTTCTTTGCGCATTCGGCAGTGCCTTTTGCGCTTTCGGGGGCAGTTAGCCGACCGCATTTGTGGCAGATTGACAAAAGAATAGCATAAATTTTAGGCGCAAAAACCGGGTGTATTACGGGCTTAACGAGCTCAATGTGCCCAAAATGGCCCATACAATCGCCCAGCCGGGATCCACAGGTCCTGCAGACTACGCCCGGGTCGACAACACCCATTCTGGGGTCAACAATTCCGTGCTCGACGGGGTAGCCGTCAGCATCGTAAAGCTCAGGACGTGTTATCTCAACACAGCTCAGTTTTTTTATCTGAGTTGGGGACAATATACTGAATTCTGCTTGGGTTACTCTAGGCATAATTGATGAAGGTAAATCTTAAATATTAGCTGGCTCTCTTAAATATTAATTTGATTTATTTACTAATGGCATCAAAATTCCTGAGGGTTAGGTGCGAGTGCGGAACAGAGAGAGTGGTCTTTAACAAGGCAACCCGGCTCATAAAGTGCGAGAAGTGCGGCAAAAACCTTCTCAAGCCAACCGGAGGAAAGTCAATCGTTGTTTCAAAGGTTCTTGAAACCCTTGAGTAATTGCCAGAAATAGACCCCCGCTTGCCGGTATTTTGAAAGCATCCTTGGACTATTCGAGGAAATTATTTAATTTCATACCTATTAATGGGTTTTGATGGACTCGTGGAAAGCGCCAGGAAGTTTCAGTACTGGGACGTCGTGCTTACTGTAGTCTTTGTGTTTGCTTTTTACCAAGCACTTGCATTTGCCCTGGGCACAAGCCACCCGGTTGACGTTATAGTGTCGGAGTCTATGCTTCCGACGATGAAGATGGGGGATATTGTAGTATGCGCCAAAGATACGCCAGAGGTTGGGGAAGTGGCCATTTACGCCTCCTCCCGGAAGTATCCAATTATCCACAGGGTAATCGGCATAAATGACAGCTTCTGCCGCGGGCAAAACCCCTATAGAATAGGGATCCAGGAGGGCACGTGCTACACAATAAAAGGGGACAATAATGACTATCCGGACCCCCCCGTTTCGGAAGGCCAGATTTTGTGCGTAGTAAAGGCCCACATTCCCTATGTAGGGTATCCAAGATATCTTATTTATAAACTTTTGGGTATTTAAAAATGGAGTTTTGCAAAAAGTGCGGTGGGATGGTTGTCCCCAAAAAAGTGGACAAAAAAGTGGTTTTTTACTGCAGAAGCTGTGGAGAAAAGTGCAAGGCGGAAGTAGACAGCAAGCTCAGCGAAAAGGTCGAAAAGAAGGAGAAAGTTGTGACCATAGCTGAAGACAAGGTTGAACTTCCGGTTACTGACAATTTATGCAGCAAATGTGGAAACCCCAAGGCATTCTGGTGGATGCAGCAGACAAGGGCCATAGATGAGCCGCCCACCCGGTTTTTCAGGTGCACCAAGTGCAGTTATAGCTGGAGAGAATACAGTTAGCGTCTCTTTTTTAGGTTTTATTGCCTATTAGCGATTAGAGAGGAATTATTCAAAAATAGGTACATTAACGACCTTTAAGTTAGTATTTAAATTTTCCTACTAATGTTATGAGCGAAGACAGACCAATTGACGTTTTGAACAATTCAAAAGGAAAGTGCATTCTAGTGAAGCTTAAGAACGGAATTGAGATCTCAGGCACCCTTAGGGCCCACGACCTTCACCTGAACATGTGGCTTGAGGATGTCGAGATGACAAAAGACGAGGAAAAAATGAGCTTCAAGAATATGCTTGTAAGAGGAGACACAATCCTTTACGCAGTGCCTTAGTTTTGTTCATTGACGAAGAAGGGTAAGTGACAGGATAACTCCAAATAAGCTGAGGAATAGAATATGACAAAAGGAACACCAAGTTTCGGAAGACACAACAAGGTTTTGCATAGCATATGCAAGAGATGTGGCAGGCATTCATTTAACCTGACGAAGGAAGTCTGCGTCAACTGCGGCTATGGAAAGTCGAAGAGAATACAGAGTTATACCTGGAGATGGAAGGATCCAATTGGAAAGGGAAACCGCAAGAAATAAGCTTGCACTTCTCCCTGGAAAAAATGATTCTAAGAAATACTTTGTTATATTATTATGTCGAAAGATAAAACTACGCAGGATGCTATTGAACTTCAGAAAAAATATGTCCAGTTCGAGCTTTTGGGCAAAGAGCTTGAGCAGGTCGAGTCCCAAAAAGAGCTTGTGGCGGTAAAGGCAAAAGAGCTTGAGCTTTTAAGCCATTCCATCGGCCAGTTGTCGAAGGGAGAGGGCTTCTCACAGCTTGGGGAAGGAATATTTGTTCCCGCCAAGTTTACCGACACGGACACGTTTATGGTTGACGTCGGCAGGAAAATCTATGTGAAGATGCCTCGGGCCGAAACACAGAAGTATCTGGACAGGAAAGTCAAGGAATTCAACGAGGTGCTTGAGAAAATCGAAAAGCGCTCCCAGGAGCTGACATGCGAAGTGCAGGCAATGGCTTCCGAAATGCAGGGGCTTCTTTAAATTCAATTTCAGAGAATTGGTTTAGAAACTTCACTTTCCAGAATTTTTACATAAATGCCCGTTCTTTTACAGGATATTATTGGCTATTGGCATACTTGCTGTTTGCAAATAAACCTGCCTGAAATAGACTTGGCATA
The DNA here is from genome assembly GCA_016932615.1 of Candidatus Aenigmatarchaeota archaeon. NCBI lineage: Archaea > Nanobdellati > Candidatus Aenigmatarchaeota > Candidatus Aenigmatarchaeota archaeon. The sequence continues at coordinate 147,604 of JAFGCN010000007.1, read as the reverse complement.
AATCCTTTGAGATTGGAGGAAATTAGTAGGTCCGTTGGCCTCGGTTCATGTAGCCAGGGTCCACAGATATCATAAAATCTCTTCTTTTTGTAGAGTAAGGCAATTTTCCCTGGCTGTCCGTCATCTTCATGCATGAATGTGCCTCTCTCAAGAGGTCTTCTGAAGGTTTTTGTCCGGAATTTAATATTGAATCCACTGCCCAAAGAGTAACTTTCGTGTAAAGTTTGAGGTCTGGATTTCTATTTCCCGGAATATATGCTTCTCCCATATTACTTACCGTATATATCTGATCTGAAACTATTTATGGGTTACTCCTTCTTGCCGCCTTCCCTGCAGATTTTTTCATATTCTTCCCGGAATTCTTCCTTTATTTTGCGGCTTCTGTCCTCCCCCGAAAAGTAATCAATCCTTGAGGCAACCATGATTTTGGAAGCAAGGGCGCGGGCGACCTTCCCTCTGGATTTTTGAGGTGCGTTTATTATGAAGGGCGACATGTAAATCACCCCATATTTTGGGTTTTTGCTTTCCTTTCCCTCCTCTTTTTCTTTCAGATACCTGAAAAGTGACTTTTCTGCTCCAAGAACCTGTATCTTCGAGACCGGCATCTTCGAGAGCCGCTCAAGCCCGTTTGCTTTTGATATAATCCGGGCGCTAAGGATTGGGCCCAGAAGCCCTGATGTGTTCGGGGCAGCTTTTTCTGCAAGAGTGCGGATTTTCTTTTCGATTTTGTCCCTCATCTTTTCTGTTGTTTTGGATAATGCCTCGTAGCTTTCATAGTTCTTGAGAATTTTTTCCCTGTTTTTAAGGACTTTCGAGAAGTGGGTCATCTCATCATAGGTTCTTGCAAGAAGTATCAGCTTTTCCTCTTCCCCGTCGCCAGATTCCAGCTTCAGCCGGGCAAGCTCAAGCCCGAACGCGTTAAGCCACAAGGGATAATTTTCGTAAGGGAACAGCTTTTCGGCTTCAGGGGAAGTTGGAGCGGTCCTGCAGGGGCTTGACAAAAACTCCCCTGCCGCTTTTTTTGGGTCTTTGCTGAATTGCTCGTCCAGCCGCCCGCCTTCTATTATTCCAAAAGGAACTTTGATTTTCTCTGCCATAAAATTGATTTTTTTGATTATACTTTCTCCGGAATTCACCTAAAGGTATCGCTTGAGGTCGTAAATCTTCTTGTCCTTTAGCTCTTTCCAGTATTTTTTGTCCCTTTCTCCTGCCCGAAGGTGGCTTTTTTCGACCATCTGCACTGCGCGGGAATATTTTTTCTCAAGGTCAAGCGTGCCGTATCCTTCGGGGTCGGCTTTTTTTATCTCGACAAGAGCGTCGCGCATTTCAGAGAGCCGGAACCTGTCGTCCGCTGTGGTTTCAGTTGAAAGCGAGCTTTGGAGATCCTTAAAAGACCGGTTAAACCTATTTTTGAATTTTCTTAGCGCAAAGAAATTCTTGATTTTTCTCAGGCCTGGAACTTTTTTGAAAAATTGCATAACCCTCTTTAGGATTATTTTTAATAAAGCATTTTATTAGAATAGTAATATTATGCTTTGGCAACTTGATGAAACAAAAAACAGGGTTGTTGACATAAGGCGCCTATCCGACATGAAGGAACTGGTTTTTGATAAGGGATGGCTTGAGAACAACTGGGCGCAAAAATCCACGGCTCCGGTTTATTATATCTATCGCAATATCTTCAAAAAGGAAGATGCTTCCAGGATAAAGCAGTCAGGTCTAAGGTACAACATTACTGTTGTCCCCGGGCAGATGCTGGGGGAAGAGTATACAAAGACATTCGGCCACTACAACCCTATAGCAGTGGATGAATATAGCTTTCCGGAGGTTTACCAGGTTCTGGAGGGCGAAGCGATTTTTCTCATACAGAAGGTGGATAATTTCAACCAAAATAACATTCAGGATGTCGCTTTTGCAAAAGGCAGAGTGGGTGAAGTTTTTGTCGTGCCGCCAAACTACGGCCACATTATAATAAATCCTTCGCCAAAAAGGCGCCTTGTGCTGGCAAGCTGGGTGGCCGATGGATTTACTTCAATTTACGAGCCGATAAAGCGGCTTTGCGGCGGCTCTTACTTTTTCACGAAGGACGGTTGGGTCAAGAACCACCGCTACGGGCTTGTTCCGGATATAAGGCAGATAAAATGCAAGAAGCTGGATGACATCTATGGCTTTGCGGCGGACCTTGAGAAGCTTGCGTTTCTTAAAGACCCTTCGATCCGGCTATCGGGATCCGGCGTCCAGTAATTTTTGCTTATCCCATGAGAGACATAATCAAGCTTAGGGTAAAAGAGCAGGAGTTTGAGGTTCCTTCAGGGATACGGCTCGACACCGCCTGCTGGAGAGTCCTTAACACCAGCATAACTCCGGACATCGCTGAAGTTTTAAGGTCAATCGGCACGATGGGCTTCAAGAAGGCCAGAGGAATGGAAGTGCCAAAGGTGCGGCTTAACGGGAAGTTCGTGGATGTTGACGCAAAACTCACGCAGGATTGCGAAGTTGATTTGGGATAGGTGCCCTTGCCTTTCTATTAAGCTACTTTAGAATTTTTCCAAATTCCTGGAAGCGAAATAATGCCGATTGTTAAAATAAGGAATATATTATGGAAAAACCGCCCGAGATGCAGCAGGATTCCGCTGGCCTTCAAGCCGAAGGAGAATTTTTGAGGGAGCTTAAAGGCCTTTCGGAAAAGATTGGTGTCCCGGGCGGAGAGATCGCAAGGATTTTTTTGTCCTCTCTTATGCCGCACCAGCTTGTTGTGGATGTTGCTGAGTCTGGAGGCAGGAATACGCAGGTTGTACTTGAGGAGCTTAAGCGCCAGCGCCTTTTAAGCCACATAACCGAAGACGTTATGTCGGAAAAGCCAAAAGAGTTCTCTGGTGATGCCGGGCTGGATGAATTGGCAAATCTTATCCGGGAGGCAGCACAGGAGCAGGATGTCAGTGCGGATCGGATAGTGGATATATTTATTAATTCGATCGAGCAGGCAGTGTTCATGGAAAAGCTTGCGCTTTCAAGTTTCAAGGACCCCCGTGACTTGAGCCGGCTTCTAAAGGGCTTCCCGCTTTTTGTTCTCATCGGAACTTCCTATCGGCTGAAAAACCTCGAAAAGGAAGCGACAGGTGAAAAGATTCTGATTCGCGCCGAGGACCTGTTTGACAGCTCCGCACTGTCCTACACGGAAGGGCTGATTGAGATTAAAGTAACGTTTCCTGGAGAGGGGCTGGCAGTCGACAAGGGCATTTGGGAGGCAGTCCGGGACCATTTTGAGGCAGTGGCAAATTCAACTGCCAAAAGAAGCTACAATTACCGGGGCGGCGTGATGAAGTATTTTGAAGAGGAGTTCAAAAAAGAGAAGCAGTTCTATGAAGAATACCTGCAGAGAGAATTTTATTCCAAAGGCCTCAAAGTGGATTACCTGATTTCTTCCGGAATAGGGGGAAACGAGCTTTTCTCTCATGGGCTTGCGGCAATCCATCGGTTGTCGGGGGACACTGCAGTGAAGTGGATTGTTATTGACAGCCCCGGAGATATAAAGAACCTGCCAAAAGAAGCAAACAATGACAATACCCTGGTAATCGAATTCAGCCGGAGCGGAGAAACGCAGGAAACGCTCAAGATAGTGGAGCTTACCTGCCGGAGGTTTACGAGAAGAATTGCTTACGCAAACAAGGGCCCCCTGAAGGAGTTTGCTGAATTCCTTAAAGTGCAGAGAGGACTTCCTGTTGAAGTAAGAGGCATCGAGGCACGGATAGGTGGGCGGCTTATGAGGCGCCTTACTCCAATGACATATGGGCCAATGATTCTGGCGGGAATGGACGCTGAAAAATATGCGCGCATTACCGACAAGTATGACCTGCTGCTTGATTTTTCGAATAAGGAGAAGGGGCTTGCCGTGGGCCTTGCGCGCTTTTTGTTTGTGTGTGTTGTCCTGGGAAAAAGGCATGACCTTAGCTGCATGTACAACAATAGGGAACTATTAAAGCCGACCTTTTATGAGCTAAGGCAGCTTTTCATGGAGGGTGCAAACAAGAAACCCGAATATCCTCTTGTGATGAACTTCAATGAGTTTCCCCGGGACGCTCATGTTTCTATGGAGGGCGTGTTTGCCCAGAGCCATTGCCAGGTAGCTCTTGGGCTTGTATCCAGAAGGTCCGGGAGCTCTGAAGACGAAACAAAGCTCCTGGAGGAGGATCTTCACGATAAGCTTCACCTCGGGCTTGACATAAATGATATAGAATATTGCCTTGCGCACCCGAATATATTGAAGTGCCAGGGTGTAATGCCTACAATCTCGATAGAGATTGATAAGATGGGCCTGGAAGTTGCTTCTGCCCTTTCCTGCCTTTGGGAGGACCTGGTCGTGCACTACTGCGCTATAACCGGGCAGGACCCAAATTCGAATTCGGAGGTAAAACATGTCAGGGAAATTACCGGCCGCCTGCTGGAGCAAAAGGCGACAGGAAAAGCCCGGCGCTAGTTCTGCCTGAATGCCAGCACTCAATAAGCAGGATGGAGATTTGAAAGGCATCTATTGCGGAAAAGCAAAGCCCTGCCCATCTTCGGGTTCCGTGGCGGCATTCCCGCCCTCTGCTGAGCTTTCATTTCCGGTATTTCCCGGGCTACCGAAGTTATTCATTGGACCGTTTAGTATGTAGTCCTTCAGGAGAACCTTTAGCTTTCTGAGCAGCTTTTCGCACCTTTCGATATGCAGGGTAAGCATCGGCTCATCACCAGAGCTTCTGGCGCGGTTTGCGTAGATTACCTCAAGGGAAGATATCTCCGGGTTGCTTATGTCCCCCCTTTTCAGGAATCTGTATAGGAACGCTTTCGCCCCGGCAATGTCCCGCACATCCATTCCGTCCATGGCCCCCAGTGCAGAGATTATTGTCAGGTTGGCCTTCCAAAGATAGTTGCATGCTTCGGCAAAGTCACGCCGGCCATATGCCCTCTGAAAGCTTTCGTAAAGATAGTCTGCGTTTCTTTCCTTAACCCTAAGGTCATTTGCAGCATCCATAATAATTTCTTATTTATTGGGTATGCCAAGGTTTAAGGATTATTTTCCTGCTTCCCTTTTTGCTCTGCCGTCAGGCATGGCGTATTTGCTTGCTTCCATCAGGACAAACCCAAGAGACGAAAAACCGACAATCTTTATCCAGTCTGCAGCAGCCAGGGAAACCGTGCCGAATACCGCCTGAAGTGGCCCCCAATAAACTACTGCGGCCTGTATTCCCACGGAGAGAATTATCGTGCAGAGCAGGTATTTGTTTGAAAGTAGGTTTAGGTGCTTTATGGAAGGGTAAAGTGTCCTGCTGCTGATTACCGCGAACATCTGGAATATGACTAGCGTCGTAAATGCAACGGTTTGCGCCTTTATAAGCCCTTCTCCAAGGTACGCCTGGAACATTACCAGTGTGCCGATTCCCATTATCAGCCCGAATGCCACAATCGACAGGTACATCCTGTTGCTGATTGGCTTCTCCTTTGGGTTTCTCGGAGGCCTTTTCATCGCCCTTTCATCATTCGGCTCAAAGCCGAGGCCGAGGGCGGGGAGGTTATCTGTCAGCATGTTCATGAGCAGTATCTGAAGGGGTATCATCGGGAGGGGGAGCTTCAGAAGTATCGAGCTGAAGACTGCAGTTATCTCGCCCATATTGCAGGCAAGGAAAAACTTTGCCGACCGGATTAAGCTGTCATAGATGTTCCTTCCGGTTTCTATCGCCTTTACTATTGTTGCAAAATTGTCATCCACAAGCGTTGCATCTGCAACTTCTTTTGCAACGTCCGTTCCGGTTATGCCCATGGCAATGCCGATATCTGCTTTTTTGAGAGCTGGCGCATCGTTAACACCGTCCCCAGTCATCGCAACTATATGGCCTTTTTTCTGCAGCGCCTGAACGATTCGAAGCTTTTGCACGGGAAGGGCCCTGGCAACAATTCTTACACTCTCAATTTTAGCTTCAAGCTCCCCGTCAGTTATTGTGTCCAGTTCTTCCCCGCTTATTACAATGTCGCCTTCTCCAAACAGGCCAATCTTCTCTGCTATTGCCTTTGTAGTCAGGGCGTGGTCGCCCGTAATTATCATTACCTTTATTCCTGCTTCCCTGCACTTGGCTATTGCCTCTTCCACTCCTTCTCTTGGTGGGTCTATCATGCCGACAAGGCCCATAAACACCAGGTCTTTTTCAACTTCGTTTTCGCTGGTGTGCTGGCCTTCCTGAATCTCGCGAAACGCAAAGCCCAGGACTCTCAGGGCTTTTTTGGCAAAGCTTGTGTTGACGCCCATTATGCGCTCCCGGTCTTTTTCTGTAAGTTCCCTGCAGCTTCCGTTTTCATATATTCGGCTGCACTTTTTCAGGAGAAGGTCTGGCGCTCCCTTGATATATGCTTCAAGCTTGCCAGTTTCTTTGTCTTTGAAGATGACCGACATTCTTTTTCTGTCGCTGTCAAATGGAAGTTCACTTACCTTTATCAGATTTTCCTCGTAATGCTTTTCGTCAAGAAGCCCTTTTCTGGCAAGCGCTATGAGGGAGCCCTCTGTGGGGTCGCCGATTATCTCGTAACCTTCCCTGGTTTTGTTAAGCTTTGCGTTGTTGCAAAGAAGCCCGATTTTCAGAAGCCCTTCAAGCTTTTTGGGGTCGATTTCTCCTTCGTTGGAAATGAACTTTCCTTCCGGCTGGTAGCCAGAGCCGGTAACGCTTAAGGTGGCTTGGTTGAAGTATATGTCTGTTACTGTCATCTGGTTTTTGGTTATTGTCCCGGTTTTGTCTGAGCAGATTATTGTGGCAGAGCCGAGACTTTCCGCAGCGGGGAGGCTTTTGATAAGCATGTTTTCTTTTGCAAGCTGCTTCGTGCCTCTGGAAAGGCCAATTGTAACAACTAGCGGAAGAGAGTTCGGAACTGTGGAGACCATAAGGGCTACCGAAAGGAGTATCATCTTCTCGATTGATGTGACCCCCTGAATAGAGCCGACGATTAAGACAAGTATTACGAGAAGAGCGGCTATTATTCCTATCTGTTTTGACAGCTCCTCGAACTTTCCCTGGAGAGGTGTTTTTGTGTCTCCGGTTTCCTGAAGCGACTGGGCGATTTTTCCAAACTCGGTTTTCATTCCTGTCGCTGTCACAACGGCAAGCCCATTTCCGTAAGTGACGATTGTTCCCATGAAGGCCATATTCTCCTGGTCTGCAACAGACACCGGGCTTTCGTACTTGTCGGTTGTCTTGGATGATGGAACCGATTCCCCCGTAAGAGATGCTTCGTCTATCTGGAGCCCCGAGGACTTGATAAGGCGCGCATCTGCGGGTACAACGTCTCCTGCTTCAAGGACAATTATATCCCCAGGAACGACTTCTCTTGCAGGAATTCTTAGTTCTTTGCCGCCTCGCATGACTCTTGCCATGGGTGAGGATATTTTTTCGAGCGCCTGGAGGGCTTTATCCGCTTTGTACTCCTGAAAAAATCCTAGAATGGCATTAAGAAGTATTATTGCAAAAATCGCGGCTGAGTCCAGAATCTCCCCAATGAACAGTGAAAGTATGCCTGCTCCGACAAGGAGGAGGACAAGAGGGCTTTTGAACTGGCTGATGAATATCAGGAGCGCTTTGTGCTTTTTCTTTTTCTGCAGCTCGTTGTAGCCGTATTCTGCGAGCCGATTTTTCGCTTCTTCCTCGCTAAGCCCTTTCTCTGAGCTTTTGAATCGGCTTATAACTTCAGATGGCTCTAGCACGCAGTAGTCTGCAATTTCCTTTTTCGGTGCAGGCTCCCTGGGGGGAACTATTTCCTCCGGCATACATAATATATTGCCTAGTTTTACAGATAAGGCCTATAAGGTTAATATTTGGAATCAGAGATTCTGAAAAAAGGCCTGCTGGCTTAGAACTTCCTGCAGCTTTCCTTTAGCGCAGCTATCCCAGGAAGCTCGGTTCCGCTGAGGAATTCGACAAATGCCCCCCCGCTTAAGCTTATGTAAGTGAACGCAGCGGGGTCAATTTTGAGCTTTTCCAGGCAGTCAATGGAGTTTCCGCCCCCGATGAGGGAAATGCACTCAGAGTCAGCAATCGCCTCGAAGAGTTTTTTTGTCCCCTCTTCAAAGCCCGCCCTTTCATAAGTTCCCGCAGGCCCTTTCATGCAAACAACATTTGCCTCGGAAATTATTTTCGAGTAGAGGGCTATTGTCTTGCTTCCGATGTCAAGTATTGGCTCTTCCACGGGCAGGTCTTTTATTTCAATCTCGGCGCGCTTTCCGTTTCTTTCAACTGCGACGTCAACGGGGTAGAGAATACTTTCTTCCTTTGCAAATGGGGCAATGTCTTTCAGGTAGTCTAGGTACTTTTTTTCTTTTAAAAACTCTTCGCTTTTTCCCAGCTTGTAGCCGCGTGACATCAGTATCAGGAGAGAAATGACGCCTGTCGTCAGGACGGTTTCGATTCCTTTTCCGTAAAGCCGGTTTATCAGGTTTATCGGCTCGGTTGGCTTTGCCCCGCCAAGCACGACCACATCATTTTTCGAAAACTGTATTTCCCGCAGGAACCTTTCCAGGAATTCGTACTCCTTGTAGAAAACCGGCCCTGCAATTGAAGGGATAAGCGTTGAAAATCCGACTACGCTTGCGTGAGCCCTGTGTGCAACCGAGAAAGCATCGAGGATGAAGCAGTCGAGAAGGGGAGCCAGCTTTGAAGGAAGGGCGCTTTTTGCGTGCTCCTCTGATGAAAGTTCTTTTGTTTCGTCGTCGAAGCTTCGCACATTGTCAAGAAGCGCAACTTCACCTTCCTTAAGCTCCCTTATGCCTGAGAAGTCTGAGTCAAGCTTTATGAACCTGACGGGCTGGCTGAGGTGCTTTTCAAGAAGATTTGCGTGGTCTTCGAGGGAAATGAAGTCCTCGTCACCCTTTCTCCCTTGGTGCGCCAGCAAAATGACTTTAGCGCCGCTTTCAGAGAGGTGTTTTATGGTCTTTGCGTGGTCGATGAGCCGGGGGGTTTCTGAAATGGTTTTCGTTTTTGGGTCATAGGGGAGGTTGAGGTCAACCCTAAGACCGACTGTCTTCCCCCTGTAGCTGAAATCTTCGAACTTCAGGAGTTCTGCCATAACTAAGCTAGGGATATAATTATTTTGCCTTAATTAGGTTATGCTGGGGTGGCCGAGCGGTTAAGGCGCATGCCTGCTAAGCATGTTCCCTTTGGGAGCCCGGGTAAAGACCTTTCTTTATGAAAGAAAAGTCCTTAACGTCAAAAGAAAAACTATTCCGCTTCGCGAAATGGTCTGCAATTTGGCTGTAATTTCCGGTATCGAATCCCGGCCCCAGCGTAGCTCAAAAAGGGTTATTTTTGCGGAAAGCTTATGTTTTGCCTGCTTTGGGGTGAAGACCTTTTGACCAAATTAGCCCTTAAAGGGTTTCATCGAATCCCGGCCCCAGCGTATTAAAAATTTGGGCATTAGGAAATAACTACCTAAACGTATATTTTGGGGTATTCTTATGGCATTTGAAAAAGTAATCAGACCAAAGGATTTGCTCCAAAGTCTATTGGATCTGATGGACTATGGCGCAAGTTATAGCGGTTCTTGGGTAAGGATAAGAAATGGAGATTATGTAGATTTTTCCACCCAAAATTTTTTTGAGCAAATAGCTGTGCCGCTTCTGGCTGATGGCAAAAGACATGAATCAAACTTTGGAGTTTATTACAATTCAGACAGGATTAAACCTGTTGTAATGGGAAGCTTATATCTGGGGATATTTCCTGTAGAGGGTCTCCATATTTTTCCTGGAGAGAAGAGTTCGGAGTCATCAATCCAACTTGGAAATCAGGGCTTCTCTGATCCAGGCGTTTATTCTTTCATTTATTCGGGCAGGCCATTTCTCATGCCTGAGGGGGATAGTTTTATTTCCAGGGGTCTCATTTGGCTAGGCAATTACCACGATGGCGGAAATTTTAGAGGGGAGGCCATCGCTTCAGTTGAGGCAAATGGAAGCCAAAGAAGGTGTCATTTTCATGGGATGGGAGCTTCTGCAGATGTGCTTTATCGTACCCTAGAGGCCTATTTAAGGCGTGAGTTGCTGGAGGGAGAGAACATTTAGTTAAATTGTCGAATTGGTCAAAAATACGCTCATAGCGTCAGAGTTCATGAACTGCATGAGAAAGATTATCGAAACTGCAATGTATATGAGGTAAGGCACAGCAAACATCCAGATTGCCCGGTTCCTTTCGATTCCTTGAATTTTATGCGTCCCGGCAATTAAAAGAACGACGTGGTACGCCTCAGCAAGTACTGAAAAAAATGGAATCCAGCCGAAAAGAAAGCTGGGAGTCTTAGAGTAAGCATATATCTGATAGGTCTTTTCATATTCCTCTTTGCCTCCAAAAAGCATAATCCAGAGGTGGATTAGCCCTGCCATTAGAAAGCTTATGAGCAGGCCTGAGAAAAACATTATTGCGTACCAGGTGCCCACAATCTGCTGTGAAACTTCCTGCTGGGGGGCTGAGAATCCATAAGCATTCATTAGCGGCCCGTAAACATAGTCAAGAAGCATTTCATTTGCGGCAAAAGACATGACGGTTCCAAACAGGGACAATACAAAAAAGTAAGTAAACGCCTTCTTGAGCCCCTTTTCCTTCTTTATTTTGCTGAAGAACCGGCTGGGGTCTGAGATGACACCCCAACTCCGCCTGAAAATCTCCATAATTAGTATAGCCAATATAGTATATATTTTCAAGCCACTGGCCCACTCTGAATAAGCCCACCAGAAGGGGATATTTATATATTTAAGTATAGTTATGGTATTTGATCGAATCTTTGGTAGGCCATCACGCCAGGAGTCAGACAGCGATGAATATATTGATTTGGACAGCATTATCGAGGAGCCAAGGCAGCAGTCTGGAAAAATCCGGATTAGGATAGAAAAATTGACCGAATTTCGGGATTGTGAAAAGATTCTGAAGTACATCCGGGAAGGAAGCATAGTTTTGGCGGAGACACTCGAAATGAAAAACAAGGATGTAGGCGAGCTTAAAAGGTCAATCGAAAGGATAAAGAAGACGGTTACGGCGATAAACGGGGATATAGTAATGGGGCCTCAGTCAATCCTCATCGTTTGTCCTCCCAACGTAATGGTTTCAAGGATTAAAGAATAATGGGATATACATGCGTAAAATGTAAGGGCAAAGTAGAAAAAATTGAAGAGAGCGTAATCTGCCCGACCTGCGGTTTCAGGATACTAATGAAAGACCGAATCGGCGAAACCAAGACAATTCTAGCAAGGTGATGTTTTATTTGGCTTGTGATTTATTATGGACTGCCTGTTTTGCAGCATTATTTCGGGAAAAATCCCTGCCCTGAAGGTGGCCGAGGATGGGAGGTTTCTTGCGTTTCTTGACATCAGCCCTTCTTCCAGGGGGCACACTGTGATAATTCCGAAAAAGCATTATGCTTCCCTGCTGGATATGCCCCTTTCCGAAGCGGAAGGATACTTTGGATTTATCTATTCTCTTTCAAGCCAGGTGATGTCTGCTATGGGGACTGATGCTTGCAATATCGGGGCAAATGTTGGAAAGATTGCCGGCCAGGAGGTCCAGCACGTCCATTTCCATATAATTCCCCGTTATGCTGGTGATGGCGGAGAGTCGGTTCAGGCAATCGTTAAAATGCCCTTTCGTAAGGAAGACCTGCCCCAAATTGCCGAAAAAATCCGCGCATTTTCGCAAAAAAGCCCGCCCTGAATAGTTACTCTTAATCCATTTTAATTATGCCTGAAGAACAGCCAAGAAGCGCCGAAGATGCCCGGGGGGCCTGCCCTTTTTGCAAAATAGTGTCTGGAGAGATCCCTTCCAGGAAGGTTTATGAAGACGACCTCTTTGTAGGTGTCCTTGACATAAACCCCAAGGCACCGGGGCATACTCTCCTTATGCCAAAGGAGCATTATCCGATTCTGCCAATGGTTCCTGTCGAAACATTTGCCCGGCTGTTTACTGTAGCAAAAAATCTGGGCGGTGCTTCTGCAAGGGCAACCGGCGCTCCGAATCTGGATATTTTCATTGCAAACGGCGCAGTGGCGGGCCAGCAGTCGCAGCATTTTATGGTTCACCTGATTCCAAGCCCGGAGGGAGGCGGCTTTAGAGTTCCCGAAATCGTTCCGGACCCGGCAAAGCTTCAGGAAATATTTGAAATATTCTCCCATAACCTGCCGATAATGATCCAGAACCACTTCAAGCGAAATCCAGGCCTAAAGCCAGGTTTGGAAGCAAAAAGCGACCCCATACCGCGGTATGCAGACACTAAAGTTATCTATGACGATACTGCGGCCTTGGCGATTATGTGCAAGGGTGCGCTTGGCCACGTGAAAGTTTATGCGAAGGGAGAGGTTGCCAAAGTCGGGGAACTGTCCGACTCTGAAGCAGTCCACCTGTTTTATGTTGCAAGCTTTGCCGCAACTGCCGCTTTTGAAGCACTCAAAGCGCAAGGCACGAACATAATTGCCGGCAATACTGAGAAGAGCTTCTGTATTGACGTTTTTCCAAGAGTTGAGGGAGATGGACTCAATTTTATGTGGAACCCTGCCCCTGCAGACCCTAGTGAGCTAGACAAGATTGCCGAAAAGGTGCGTTTCGAGATGGGCTCTGGTAAGGGAAGTGGGGAGAAAAAGGATGGACGGGGGGAAGAAAAACCGCCCGAAAGATCCTCGCCAAAGCCGAAGAGCCGGAAAAGCCCCGAGAGGGAATGGCAGGAGTTTAATCTTGCGCATCAGGATGACGTTTTTAATATAAGCGAAGTAAAGAATGTGTAGATTATGATGAAGACCGATGCTTTGGGGCTTATCGATGAGTTTCTTGAGAACTATTTCGAGGCGTTAAGCTCGATGTCCCGAAGCGTAAGGTGTGAGCGGGTAGGAGACAAGTGGCACTGTAGGATATATCCTTTTGGGGATATCGAGCAGAGGGTAAACTATCTCAATTCAATCTCCCGGGCTATTTCAAGCGAGATACCTAAGGCAAAAGACCCCCAGGTTTATGATAGGTTTTACCTTCTCTTTGACGTTATGTCCAAGATACTTTCAGAGCTTTCAAACACTGATGGCGGCTATGACAGCTCAAAAGTATGCCAGAGGTTTGTCTTTGACTGCGCTTACATCTGGGACAATCTTGCCTTTTACCTCTGCCTCAAAAGCCCGCGCATGGGCTACCAATTCAACCAGCTTTTCTCGGTCTACCACTCGTTTTTTACGAACCTGTCCCTGTTTTTTGACCCTCTCTACCATAAGGAGTTCTCTGAGGACACAATAGCAATGCTTCGAAGCGGCTTTGACGAGACAAAATGCGGGTTTATAAGGGACCTTGAGAAGGCAAATATATGTTAATCTTTTTCGTATAGCAAATTATGCCGGGGTGGCCAAGCGGTTAAGGCGCTGCGCTCATAAAAAGACTTTTCTTGCGAAGAAAAGTCCTTTACGTCAAAAGAAGCGGTTTCCCGCTTCGCGGTAATTCTACCGTTAAGTTGGCTAGCTAGTGAGCTTTGAGAGAAATCGATGAAAGTTTCGCGCTAAACTTGTCTTGAGAAACGCAGAGATCGAGGGTGAGCCCTTTCTTTCAGGGAAAGAAAGTGTTCAATTCCAAAGAAAGTAATTCCTGCTTCGCAGGCATATTACTGGGAAATTGGGTAAGAATAAGGCTTCCTCGAATTCAAATCCCTTCCCCGGCACTATTTCTATATACTTTCCTTAAGATATGATATTATGTCTGATTCCGGCAGTTCTTATGCTCCTCCCCCTGCAGCGGATGAAGGGGCTTATGGCTCAAAACCCCCTAGCGGTTCTGTATCCAGCGCCCTGAAGTGCGGTTATAAGACCCTTGTCAAGCAGACCGCGCTTCCCGCTCTTGCAATAACCGGCGCTCTTTTGGGGGCGGCTGGCGGGGAGGTAGTCGATAATCTGCCTTATTTGAGTACAGCGATACCCGATGCTCTTGTTATGATAACTCAATACATTAATCCTATTGGGGCATTTGCAACTTCCGTTGAGTCTAACCAGTCGGGAGGTTTGCAGGATACTTTGGCTTCTTATCTGGGGGGCATTGATCCTGAGAAGGCAGTAACTGCAACGGGGGCTGCAGAAGGTACAGGTATTAGTACCAGTACTGTGATAACCACACAGGGAATGGGTATGGATGAAATAGTTCGGCAGAGGATTACTGGGAATCTTGATAAAATTGGAGCTCTTCTGGGGCTGGTGTATGGAGGAAGCATGGCCAAAAGGTGCCTTGAGCGTTCGGATGCTTCCCAGAATTCCAAAATTGAAAGTAATGCAAAACTGTTTTCTGTAGGGGCAAAGGCAAAAGTTTACTGAGTGTTTTCATTGGTGTTATTTTTGGTAGTTTGCCGGACGTGGGTTTATAGGGGGTTTTTGTGTTTGGTTCTTGATTCAGCATAGGCGCCTGCCGCTGCGCTTGCTCCGGCAAGGCCTACCAGCCCGCCTGCACCTGCGGCCCTTACCTTTTCAACCATTTCCTGGGTAAAAATTGGGTCAACCAGATTATATTCCGGGTTGGCCTGGAAGATGTATGGATGCGCCTGCCTTTCCGCTTCAATAATCCTGTGCGCTTCCTCGGGGTCGGAATTCATGATGCTTGCGGCTTCTCCTACCTTGGCAAGGACAGATTTTTCGGCAACAGACACTTTTGTGCCCGCAAGCTCATTCTGGACTTTATCCAAAAGCCCGGGGTCAGATCCGTCTGTTTGCATATTGTCGGAGGCCGCTTCCATTATCTGCCGGTATTCTGCAGAGGTCACACGGTCAATCCCTCCGGTGTGCTTAAGCGTTTCAATCATTGTTTCGTCCATTCCCTGGATCTGGCTTATCGAGTAAGCAATGCCGGCAGCCCCGACTGCAAGAGGAAGAACCCATTTTTTGCTTCCGGATTTTTTTGGGGAAAGCTTTGAGTACATGCCGCTTGAATACGAAGAACTTTCTTTTGCGCTACTCTTTCCAGACGATTCGTAAGCATTCTGGACAATTGTGCTGTTAGAATAGAGTGGCTTTTTGTCCATATATTAGGATTGTATTTGTTATAATTATGGCAAAGCCAAAAGTATCAAAGGTTGCTAAAGCGCCCAAGCCTTCTGTAAGTGTACCTCCGGCATCCACAAGCAATAGCGTTTTTTCGAGCAGCTACTCCGCGAGCATAGAGGCAATAGACAAGGTTGAAAGGGAAGGCGGCGTTGAAAATTTGAAAATCGCCAAGGAAATATCCGATACCTGGGTGGATTATTTTAAGGCGCTCAGGACCTTGGTCGAGAAAAACTCAAAAGGCGATAAGGCGGGCGTTGCAGTTGCAAATGCCTACATAGAAAGCCAGGTCAAGCTTTTTACACTGAAATCAAAGGAGCTTAAAAAGGAGATTGCTAAGAAAGGCGCCAAAAAGAAAGCCAAGAAATAGCTGTAAGGGATTTTATTTTTGGATTCTGAAAGTTTTGAAGTATGATTTTTCCGATTTCGAAAGGACGCTATATATATATCAGGAAAGGTATATTTATGATAAATCTAGAAGACTTAGGAGAAGCATATAAAGTGGTTAATTGCGCCTTTGAGAACTTAAATGTAGAACCTTTGAAGGACGCAGCAGCAGGAGCTAAAGACACATTGGTTCAGGGATACGATCAGGCAAGGCCAGTGGTTGACGGCGCTATCGGTCATGGCAAAGTGGCTGCAGAAGCATACGGCAACCTTGAGTCGAGTTATGAAACTGTCCAGGAATTAGAAGGAGCTTACATGATGGAGCCACCTGGAGAAACAAAGGAAGCGCTTGGCAATGCCTTATTGGCTCGCCTTGACCAGTCAGGACAATATGCCCAAACAACGATTGAAGAAGGTATAGCTTCAGCTGAAGGATTCGAGGAGACCAAGCGTATTGCAGATGGGGCGATAGGCAGCGCAAAAGAGCAGCTTTCTCAGGGCTTTAGGGAAACCTATGGCAGCATAGCTGGTACTGGAATAGATACCCATGCTGGTGAAGTAGTTCCGGTTGGATTCAAAGGCGCAATGAATGCTGTGCCCTCTGCTATGACTTATGGAGAAGCACTTGACGCAGGTGATTCTTTTGCAACAGCATTGAGCGGTCTTGAAGTGAGTCCAGAAATGAGGGAGCAACTTTATGCAGCATCCCCCGCAGTGGTAAGCAAGGGCGCAGTATGAAACTAAAAACCCTTTCCCCGAAAAAGCATGCATCAGCTAAGAAGCAAGCAGCAAAGCTAAAGATTCCTTCAAGCGATGCCTGCCTTAAGGCAGCACCGGATTCAGGAAGGCCGTTCATGATGGCGGTAAACAAGTACAACTACGAGCTCACCTGCCTTGTAAGCTCCATCTTCCTTGCAGAATCAAAGAGCGACAAGAGGACCCTTCTTTTGGCAAAAAAGATCGTAAAGAACTGGAGTGAATACTTCAACGCACTTGGAGTCGTGATAAAGAAGGAATGCGGGTCATCCCTTCCAAGCACGAAGCTCACGCTCGACTACCTCAAAGTCCAGGTAAGCTTCCTTCAGGTCGTAGACCAGGAGCTTGACCATATGCTCAAGTAGTTTAGAACACACCTTTGATTTTTTTACATTTGTTTCAAGTTATTTTTCTGGTTATCTCTAGACAGTCTATTTAAGGAGTTTTAGGGTATCTTTCAGCGCAACCGTTTTCTGCTCACTGGTTTCCATATTCTTTAGCGTGTAAAGGCCTTTCTCGGCCTCGTCCTTTCCGATTATTGCGACAAATCTGGCTCCAATGTCTGAGGCATAAGCCATCTTCTTCTTGAAGTTGCTTCGCATTATCTCGATGTCGCACTTTATTCCTTCGGCCCTCAGGTTTTTTGCAAGCTCGACTGCGTTCTTCATGAAAGTTTCCTCGATTGGAAGAATCAAAACATCTAGCGGACTTTCTGTTTTCAGCTTGTCTCCTAGAATCTCCATAACCCTTTCAATCCCTATTGCCATCCCTGTCGCAGGAGTTGAAGGCGCGCCAAAGCTTTCCATCATCGTGTCGTACCTCCCGCCGCCTGCAATTGAGCCAAGGTCTTTTTCGCCAGGCACAACAGTCTCGAAAATAAAATCCGTGTAATAGTCAAGCCCTCTCATGAGAAGCAGGTCTATTTCTAGGTTATTTTTGTCAATTCCGAAGGATTTTGAGTAGTCAAGTATTTTCTCGAGATAGTCTATATCCTCTTTTGCAAAAGATGACAGTTCCTTTTTGGCCTCTTTCCAGGGCATCTTCGAAATATTCATGAATTCTTCTGCGTCTTTTTCCTTTTTGAAAAACCCTGAAAGCTCGTCAGCCCAGATTTTTTGGGGCATTTTTTCTTTCTTGTCAATAAGCCGGAAAAATCCGGTCTTGTCCTTGATAGAGTATTTGTCCGCGATTTTTGAAATCAGTTTTCGGGAATTTACCTTCATCGTGAAGTTTTCTATTCCGATTGCCTTAAGCGCATCATAGGTTATCGCAAGGATTTCCGCGTCAACAAGCTCGTCTTTTTTCCCCATGTTTTCTACGCCTGCCTGCCAGAACTCCCTTTGCCTCCCCTTTCTTGTGGCTTCATACCTCCACAGGTTTGCGACGTAGTACCACTTGATGGGCTTAGGCAGGTTGGGGTTTGCCATGAGTAGCCGTGGCATCACTATAGTCATCTCGAAGCGAAGGCCAAGCCATCTCTCGGACTTGTCCTGAAACCTGTAAATGTCCTTTATGTTTTCGTCGCCAATCCCGCCTTTTTTCTCGAAGACTTCAATATTCTCAAAGGCAGGGGTGCAGACTTCAGAGTAGCCGTACTTCTCGAAAACTTCCCGGATTCTATCCATCACGAATCGCCTTTTTCGCATCTCTGCCGGGAGGTAGTCCTTGGTTCCTTTTGGGGCTTGTAGCATAATATGCTTTAACTAGAAATATTGTCTCATTTTATGAATTCTGAGCAAAGGACGGGCTGGAGACGCTTATATGATGGAGAGATGACTCGCTGGTTTGCCCTTCCACACATTGATTCGAAGCTTTTAGGAGAAGATCAATCTTTTGCTTGGATGGGGGGCTGGCTTAAAGAAGATGGAGGCAAGAAGTATATGATTCCAGATACTCGAGGCGAAATACGCCTTTGGTTTGGGTTGTTGACGAAAACCAACAGCGATTCTCTGGAAAAGAGAGGATCTGCAGTCCAGATAGCCCAATTTATGCAAAGGTTGATCATATACCTGAAGATTGTATCTCAATAGGCCTTTCTCCGGATAGGGCTTCTCAGTTTTTTGAGAATCCATGGAATTTTTATTTGATAAAATATTCGAAGCTTTTGGATGAAGCGGGTCACGTACTGAACAAAAGAGGCAATGCCAAAATTAGCAAATTCACGAGCATCATGTCCCCAAAAGAAACCTTTGATTATTGCAGTGATTGGATTAGGGTTCTGTTTGACTTTCCAGAGGAGGGTCTAGAGGATATCGGATTCAATGGCTCTCGCCGGGACATCATAGATTATTTTGCGGGTTTTCAGGGCCTTGCAAAAACGTGCTCTGAAATCTATAATTTAAGCCATTTTTCCCTGCCCAGAAATAACCCCAAATATCTCCCTATTTCAAGATAGTTTTTTCTAAAGCTCCTTGTAGCTGATTACCTTGATATTTTTCTGCTGTTTAAGCCATTTATCCAGTAGGAGAAGGACGTAGTAATTGTTCTGCCTAATCTCATTAACTTTCGATTTGGAATCAGGGTCATATTCGCCAGGGTGGGTTATTATTTCGCACGATTCCCCATCTTTGGCCTTTTCAAGAAAATCCTTGCATTCTGAAAGATATAAGACCCAGGTTGGATTATAAAAAGCGGGGTGCGTTGTCATTTTTGCTTTTGTCTTGAAGCCATGGTTTCTTACGGGGAGCCCTTTTGACTTTGCAAATTCGCTCACAGTTTTTACAAAAGATTCATCACTAATTCTCTTGTGGAGGTCAATATGGCTAGGATTGAAGCCAAATATTTCCTTGAATTTTTTGTACTGGTTGTCCATATCTTCTTCTGTCGGCAGGCCTGAGGGAAATTCGATGTGAAGCCCGACCCCGATTCTTCCTGCCTTTTCAAGGGCGATTAGCCGCTTAATCTGCCTTTCCTGGGTTTTATAAAGCCTGTTGACCATCACCGTTGTTGATTTTATCACGCCTCTTTCAAGAAGGTCGAGTATTTTCTCATTGAATACGGGGCTATAGCCAAAGTCGTCAGCATTGATTATGAGCTTTATCATAATTCTAGTCGCTTTACATAGTTTCATATTTATTTTTTAGTTCTTGTATGGGAAAGATGGACTTAATGGAGTTGCCTGAATATGGCTCTAAGAAGCCGGGTAGGGTATTGCTTGAGAGTTTTTTTGATGGGGTTGGGCAAGGGGTATCTGGTATTGTCATGTCCCCTGAAACAAAAGGAAAATTTTTTGGAAAGAGCAAGGATTATTCAAAAGATATGTATGGTGAGATGGTTGTCAATACAATAACCCGAAGGGCAACTTTTGCAGGAACGTTTCTAACGCTTTCATACTACTCTGTTGACAATACGCCCTTAAAATATGCTTTTTTGAGTATGCTTGCCCTTCGGACTGCTGGAGAGCTTTATAATGGCCGTGGACATATAAAATCGGCGGCTAGGACGGCCAGGAGATATCTGAGATGAATCTCTGCACTAATAAGCTCTTTGTGCAGTTTATGATTATTTTCTTTTCTTGTGGATATGTTTATGCCGGGGTGGCAGAGCGGTTAATGCGCTGGTCTCGAATGAAGCTTTTCTTTGCAAAAGAAAAGCTTCAGGAGCAAAAGAAAGCAGTTTCGCGCTTCGCGAAATATTATTGACGCTTTCTACCTTCCTTTTGGGAAGTCGATTATTAAATGAGTAAACCAGTCCCGTGAGGGTCGTGAGTTCGAGTCTCACCCCCGGCGCTTATTTTTTATTGTATCTTAATAATGGGAAAGCCCCTTCGCTGCCGGCTTGGTTTCCACAAATGGGGAAGAGCGGCCGTTTCAGACCATGTAAGTTCTTCAAACGTCCAGGACTGGAAGCAGGGCTGCCTTCTTTGCAACAAGAAAATCGCCTGGTCTCAGCCAAAAGGATCTGACAAGATAGTTTACCCGAAGCATTCGGCAAAAAGAAATGAGGTGTGGGTTTTAGCGGTTATTGCGTTTATTCTCTCGCTTGTTATCTGGAAGGTTCTTACTAACTGATGGGCCGGGCTATGCGCTATCTGGGAAAGTTCGTCCGCCTTCTGGGGCTTCTGATTATGGTCTTTCCGATAATCTTCCCGATTATGGCCATTTTTTTCTTCTCTGGCGCATCTGTGATTGCCCTTTTCGCCGCATTTATACTCTTTCTTTTCATCTGCTCGTACCTTGGCGGAAAAGTCCACAACCTAGGGCTTGAAATCGAGCTTCACGAGAGGGGAATAGAAACGCCAACAAACCTTCGAAAGAAGCTTGAGCCGCTCCTGGGTGACCGCCCGCCTGAGCTTCAGGGGCTGGAGGTGCCGGAATCCCTGGCAAGGGTCAATATCGAGCCGGTGAATGCGGCTAAAAAGGCAGGAAGGAGGGGAAAATAATTGAAAGATTATTTGGGGGAGTTTCATTATGGGCAAATCCTTAAATCTCATCAGGGAAGGAGCAAACTGGGAAAATATCCTAAAGGAGATTATTCTTGAAGAAGGGCTTGAACCATGGAACCTTGATGCCCTCAGTATTTCTGAAGCTCTTTTCAGGCGTATAGAGGTGCTTGAAAGAGAGGGTTCTGTTGATGTAAGCAGGATGAAGGTGATTGTTGAGAGGCTTAGAGACTCGCGCTAGTAGCTGCCCGGAAGAAGGGCAAATGACCGATTATCTGGAGGGCGTTAAGAGTTTAGCTCTCATATACTCTAATTAGTCTCAGTCTTTCCTCTTCAGAGGGGTGATAGTCTATGGACGAGGCTATTACTCTTACCAGACGGTTCGTCTTTGCCCCTACAGTTAGCTCTTTGAGGGTGGCTTTGAGGGCATTGCTGGGTTTTTTAATGTTTAACTTATCCTTCATCTGAATGGCTGCCCATAGGTCAGCGTCTATTTCGTCCTGCTTCAACCAACTTTTAAAGTAGAACCACAAAAGTCCTAATATGAGTATGGACCATAAAATATGTGCCCCTGGCTGGAGTGCAATTTCCAAGTATCGGATTTGGTAATAATGGACCAAGGATAAGCCAATTAACCCGAGTAGGGGGGTCAGCAATAGTACTAGGTCGCTTCTTTGTTTGCTTTGGGCGTGATGGGCTTCGTGGAGTAAGGTGAAGATTAGTGCATTTTCGGCAATGGTAGCATACTTAGGGCTATAGCTGATTCTTTTTTGAATTCGGTCTATTGGACCGGAGCCGAAATTGGAGGTAAAGGTACTTTTTTCAAGTTTTAGCCAGACAGGTATCAGTTTCTTATCCTTTAACTTTTTGAATACCTTTTCTATCCTTTCCATAATAGTCGCTTCCCTGCAGAATTTAAAACTATCCTCCAAAGTATATAAGTGGGCCCGTAGCTCAGGCTGGTAGAGCACCGGACTTTTAAGGGCATTTCCGCCTTAAATAGGAGGCGGCTATGTCGAGTTTAAAAGTTTTGAGGGTATTAATATAATGCCCTATGACGACAGGTAAAAACGGTGCACAAAGATATCCGGGTGTCGCGCGAGAAAACATCTCCCAAAAAGGGGTGCTTGTCCGCGAATTCGAATAAGGATGTCCGAAAAGACGCCACCGAAAATCGCGTCGGGCCCAAAAAACATACCATGGTAAAAAAAGAAATTCCGGTTAACGAGCATTTTCTGGTTCCTGAGCACAGGAAACTCACTGAGGAGGAAAAGCAGGCAATTTTTGAGAAGTTCAGCGCGACCGAGAAAAACATGCCTAAAATCAGCGTTAAAGACCCCGCAATCAGGGTTTTTGACCCAAAAGTAGGGGATTTATTTGAAATAAGGAGGAATGTCCTTGATGATGAGGGCACTTACCTTTATTACAGGGTGGCCGTATGAACGATAAGATGCTTTTTGAGGGTTTCAGGCACGTTATTGAAAATGAGCTCTCAGACATCGCCGTAAAGCACCACTTAAGGTCATACAACCAGTTTGTTACTGGCGGAATCCAGCAGATTATCGACTCTATTGGCCAGATTCCTCTTGAAGACAACTTAAAGCTTGTTTTGTGGAAAGTATCCTTTGGAGAGCCGGTCATAAAGGAGGCGGACGGCTATGAGAGAAAGATTACCCCTATGGAGGCGATAATCCGAAACCTCAACTACTCCTGCCCTCTTTATGTAACGACTGTTTTGGTCGCAAATGAAATCCCACAGGAGCCGGAAAAAATCAAGCTTTGCGACTTTCCAATAATGGTCAAGTCGTCACTTGACCCCATTTCCAAGCTCACTCCTGAAGAATTGGTCGAAATCGGCGAAGACCCTCAGGACCCTGGCGGCTACTTTATAATCAACGGAACAGAAAAGGTCATTATCGGCGTCGAGGAGGTTGCAAATAACCGGCTTGTAGCAACAAAGGAGAAAAAGAACGAGATGGCAAGGATTAACTCCGAAAAGGACCAGTACATCCAGAGGCACATGATTGAAAGAAAAGACAAAATCCTCTACATGAACTTTTCAAACCTCAGAAACGTGCCGCTTATTGTTGTAATAAGGGCGCTGGGGCTCGAAACCGACCAGCAGATAATCCAGAGTCTGGCAGTGGCCCCCAAGATGGAGGATGAAGTCCTTACAAACATCTACGAGTTCGAGGAGGTAAAGTCCAGGGAAGACGCGCTTACGTTCCTTCAGAAGTTCGTCAAAGGCATGGGAAAGGAAACCCCCGAGGAGAGGGTCCAGAACCTTCTTAACAACTTCTTGCTCCACCACCTTGGAACCGAGCCAAAAGACCAGCAGATAAAGGCAAAATATTTGGCTCATGTCGCAAGGCGGCTCATAAAAATTGGCATGGAAAGCCAGAGGGGCGATGACATAGACCACCTTGCAAACAAGAGAATCCGGCTTTCCGGCTACTTTATGGACGTTTTGCTGAGGTCTCTTTTCCTTGGAAAGAATGGGCTTTCAAGCAGGGTAAGGTACAATTACCAGCGGCTTACCAAGAGAAAGA
Organism: Candidatus Aenigmatarchaeota archaeon; assembly: GCA_016932615.1. Taxonomy (NCBI): domain Archaea; kingdom Nanobdellati; phylum Candidatus Aenigmatarchaeota; species Candidatus Aenigmatarchaeota archaeon. Next base: position 124,482 of record JAFGCN010000007.1, on the reverse strand, counting down.
AATACCCTGTAATCCAGGCATTGTTCGAGTCAAACTACATCACAAGGAGGATTGTTTCGTCCCTGGCCACCGGACAGTGGGTCGGAGGAAGGGCTGGAGTCGCTCAGCGGCTTGACAGGGTAAATTATGTGCGCCGGCTTTCAAACATGAGGGCTGTTATTTCAATGCTTTCATCATCACAGGAGCACCCGGAGGCGCGTGAGCTTCATGGAACCCACTGGGCAAAATACTGCACCCAGGAAACCCCTGAAGGAGTCAAAATCGGGCTTAGAAAGCACCTTGCGTGCATGGTTACAATTTCAGAAGGGCTCAGTAAAGAAGAAAAAGAGACATTAATGAATGCCGTTCTTGAGAGGGTTGAAAAATGACAACTGTTTATTTTGAAGGGCGGCTCGTAGGCGAGACGACAAAAGCAAAGACTTTTGTAAAGGAGCTTAAGGAGCTCAGGAGAAAAGGGCTTGTTGCAAACGAGATGAATATTGTCCATCTGGATGATATTGATGAGATAAGGGTGAACATTGACGAGAGCCGGCTTAGGAGGCCGCTTATAATTGTCAGGAAGGGCGCGCCTCTTTTGACCGAGGAACACATAAAGAGCATACTCGCCGGGGAAATTGTTTTGGACGACCTTGTAAGGGAAGGTGTTATCGAGTACCTTGACGCAGAGGAGGAGGAAAATGCCTATATTGCGCTTACTATGGAGGATTTGAACGAGGAGCACACGCACCTTGAGTTTAACCCTATGGTCGTCCTGGGAATTTCTGCTTCCATGGTGCCTTTCACGCAGCACAATCGTGCAGACCGTGTAAACTACGGCGCTAAGATGATGGGGCAGTCTCTTGGTCTTTACTCAAGAAATTACCTGCTTCGTCCCGACACTAAGGCGTACCTTCTTGTTTACCCTCAGCACCCGATTGCAGACACAATTACCTTTAGGTCAAAGCTTCTTGAAAAGCACCCCCAGGGCCAGAATGTTGTTATTGCCATAATGCCGTTCAAGGGATACAACATGGAGGATGCGGTAATCCTGAACAAGGCCTCCGTCGAGAGGGGAATATTCAGGTCGGTGTTCTTCAGGACTTACGTTACCGCAGAAAAGAAATACTGGGGCATAGAAAGCGACCAGATTTGCATCCCCGACGAGGGAGTCAAGAACTTCCGGTCAAAGGCGGAGTACAAGCACCTTGGCGAGGATGGCATTGCCTCTCCTGAAACAGAGGTTGAGGGCGGGGCGGTTATTGTCGGAAAGGTTTCCCCACTTAGGTTTTACGGCCCTATGGAGAGTTTCCTTCTTGAGGCGGAAAACAGGAGAGACACCTCAACAACAGTAAAGTTCGGCGAGCGCGGAATCGTCGATAGGGTTTTTGTCACCCAGACTGACAGCGGAGACCGGCTCGTAAAGTCGGTTGTAAGGGAGACAAGAATCCCTGAAATCGGCGACAAGTTTGCTTCCCGTTACGGGCAGAAGGGTGTCGTCGGGGCGATTATCCCTGAAGAGGACATGCCATTTACGGCCGAAGGGATTGTGCCCGATGTTATTGTCAACCCGCTGGGTATTCCTTCCCGTATGACTATCGGCCAGCTTCTTGAGCTTATGTATGGAAAAGCAGGAGCGCTTTCGGGCCAGGTAATGGATGGAAGCCCGTTCAATGAAGCCCCTGAAGAGGGGGTAATTAAGGTTCTTCAGGGAGCCGGCTTTGACCCGACTGGAGTTGAGGAACTATATAATGGTGAAACTGGAGAGAAGATGCACGCCAAAGTCCTTATCGGCCCGTGCTATTACCAACGGCTTTACCACATGGTTACAGACAAGTATTTCATGAGGGCGAGAGGCCCTACAACCATCCTCACGAGGCAGCCGACAGAAGGAAAGGCAAGGGAAGGCGGCCTCAGGTTTGGTGAGATGGAAAAAGATTGCCTTCTTGCTCACGGAGCGGCGCTTGCGCTTAAGGAAAGGTTCTCTTCTGACGAAACCGAGATACCCGTATGCAGGAAGTGCGGGACAGTTGCAATCGAAAACAAGCCAAAAGGAATCATTCAGTGCCCTCTTTGCGGAAAGCCAGACCACATCCTGAGGGTAAAGATGAGCTACGCTTTCAAGCTCGTCATGGATGAGATGATGTCCATGGGAATCTACCCCAAGCTTAAGGTCGAAGAGGAATTGTAGAATTCCTGCATATTTCAGCGCTTTTTTAGGCAAATGCCGATTCAGTTTTTAGGGAATATCTTCTGGCGCAAGATTTATTTATGAGAAGGGACTTAACACAGGGCTCTTTTGGGCTTTCCGCTGCCATAGAAACCGGGCCAGTATATGATTCTGGATGCAATCTGGTGCTTAGGTGCCAGAATGTTGGAATGGCAGGGGCAAGATATCCCACATACGTGCCCAGATAGATTCTTTGAATGCTTTTTTTGGCTTTTTGGTTCTCTAATGGGCTTTTGGCCAGGCATTTTTTCTCGCAGGTAATTTATGGAAGGCGACTTCAGGAAACTTTTGTTCTGGAATGTTCTTGCTTCTATCCCGGCTGGGCTTGTTTCTGTACTTCTTCCGCTCTACCTGGCAGAGCTTGGGATTGATTATTCGGGAATGGGTTTTATATTCGGGCAGGGGCAATATTTGGCCTCATAATAAATTATCTGGTCGGGGCTCACTCGGATTTTGTCGGCAGGAAGCCATATATAGCACTTTCTTCGGTAATAGAATTGGCCTATTATACAATCCTGGTATTTGCTTCAAAGGTCTGGCATTTTGTCTTTGCATCATTTGCAAACTCTGCAGGGGCAGCCCTCTCCTCGTCTTCCACTCAGTCTTACCTTTCAGACAAGCTGCCTAAAAAACGGAGGGGCCATTACATGGGCCTTTGGAGCGGCATTTCCGGCTCTTTCTACGCACTGGGAATCTTTTCCTCAGGGTTTTTGCTTGCCTACCTAAGCTACCGGAATATTTTCTTTGCGTGTGCCCTCCTTTCAGTCATCGGCTTTTTCCTGTCACTTAAGCTTTCAGAGAAAAAAACAAGGAGGAAGGCCCAGACAGGATTTTTGGACAATATTTCCAATCTTAGGGAGATACCTTTTGAGGTAAAGTTTATGTTCTTGCTTCAGTTTATTGGGATGACTTCTACCTATGTCCTGACCGTGTTTGGCTACCCTCTCCTCTACAAGAGCCTTGGCGCAAGCGTGAGCTTGGTGGGTGTTTTCATAGGCATCGCCTGGGCAGTAAATTACGGTTCCCAGATTGTATTTGGAAAGGTTGCCGATTCCAATGACCCGCGCAGGATATTTATCCGGTCGCTGCTTATCATCGTTCCTATTAATCTTGTGCTGGTTTTTGTGAATAACCTCTACCTTGTTTTTTTGCTGATGGTAATTCAGTCAGGTTTTTTTGGGTTTTATAACGTGTCCATTATGAGGATGCAGTTTGACTCGGTCGGAAGAAATAATGGGCGTGACATGGCATTCATATCAAATGCTTATTACCTTGCAACAATTGCTGGCTCATTTATTGCTGGCATCATAATGTCCAATTTTGGCTTTTCGGGCATCTTCATATTCAGGGTTATTGGGTTTTTCTCCTGCATGATTATGGCGGCATATTATCTGCAACGGGGCTGATTTCTTTTCTTGATTGGCATATTATGGCAAATGGCGATTTCCAAAAGTTTCTTGTCTGGGGGATTGTGCTTTCTATTCCAGCGGGAATCGCTTCGGTAACTTTTCCGCTTTATCTTCAGGGGCTTGGGATAAGCTACGCGGAGATTGGCGCCATCTTTGCAATCGGTCCGGTTCTGGGGCTTGTTCTCAATTATTTTGTGGGCACCCATTCGGATGCGGTTGGGCGGAAGGCGTACCTCGTACTTTCCTCGGTGCTCTTTTCGGCATATTTTATTGCAATTGCCTTTTTCACTAAATCCTGGGAGTTTACAATTGCGTCTCTCCTCTGGTCGTCATACCTTGCGATATCAAGTGCGTCTTCTGGGGCATACCTGTCGGACATCATGCCGAAAAACAAGCGTGGGCAGCTTGCTGGCCGTTACAATGGGATTGCTGGCATGGCCGTAGTCGCTGCTATGGCTTTGGGGGGTGTTCTTCTGCTATGGCTTGGCTACCGAAACCTTTTTCTTGTCTGCGCCCTTTTTGGCATGTTTTCTGTTCTCTTGGCGATGGGCTTTAGGGAAACGGTTAAGAAGCCCAAACCGAAATCCGGTGGCAGGCCTTCAGGCATCTCGAAGGCCTTTGACTTTGGAAGTATTCCCTGGAAAATAAAGTTCCTCTTCCTGGTGCTTCTTATCTCGAACATTGCAGGGCAGACCATTACTGCTTTTGGCTTTCCGCTTTATTTCAAGCATCTTGGAGCTGATGCAGGGCTTATCGGATTTTTGATTGGCTTTATGTGGTGCGGCTATTACCTATCCCAGCTCTTTTTTGGAAAATTTGCTGACCGATTCCACCCCGGGCTTTTATACGCTTCCACGTTTGCTTTGATAATTCCGGTCAATGTATTTTTGGTATTTAATCAAAGCCCATTCGCTGCGGCAGGTGTTCTCTTTCTTCAGGCAGCAGCATTTGGGCTTGGCTCCACTGCCGTCACGAAGATGATTTTCGATTCTGCTGGAAAGAATAATGGCCGTGACATTGCCTTCGTCACCAATAATGCATTTATCGCCAGTGTAATAGGCTCGTTTTCAGGAGGGCTTATCATGGAGCATCTGGGATTTTCCTGGATATTTGCTGTCAGGGTGGTGCTGTTTATCATATGCGCCCTCCTGATGATATGCTTTGCCAGGAAGTTTCAAAAGTCTGCTTAGGACGGCCTTCCTGTGATAACTACTATGCCTCTTTCCCTGGCAGGAGGCGGAGAGTTTTCTTTTTGCATCGCTTTGATTAATCTGTCAAGCGGCACAAGGTATACCTGCTTATGCCCCCAATATGGGTCAACCAATTCAGCAAAGCATTGGCGCCCTTTCTTTTTCAGCCCGGATATAAGGCAGTCATGCCCTCCACTAGTTCCGTAAATAGGCATATTTGAAAACTCTGCCCACAAGTCATAATCTTTGTCGAGGGCTTGCCTTATGAACTCTTCAGGGTTTTCAATCTGCGATATTTTGAATCCCCTGGCAGAAAGTGGAATTCTATTCTTCCTGAAGAATTCATTTATCTTCCTGGCGCTTTTGACGGTCTCGTTTATGTCTGACTTCTTTGACCGGACTTTCAGCTTTTCAGAAAAAGCATCTTTGTTTTTAGGGCCTATATACAGCCCCAGCTCTTTAGCAATTTTCTCCTGAGTGAATCGAGTGAATCCTCTTTTGAAAAGAATCATCTGAAGGCATGCAGCAGAGCAGCAGTCCGGCTTTTGGATAAGGGGGATGTATTTCCTGTTTTCCATGATAAACTTACCTAGATTTTAGGCAAGTAATTTAATGAACATTCCGGGTGGCATATTCCAGTTTGGGGGATTTGGCTCTTCAAGCAATGTCTACTTGATTGAGGGAGAGCTTTTGGTGGATACCGGAACTAAAAGCGACTTTCCGGCAATACTCGAGCAGATGAAAATGCAGGGAATAAGCCCTGGCAAGGTGAAGCGAGTTGTCTGCACTCACGGCCACTTTGACCACATTGGAGGAACTGAATGGTTCAGCCAAAACACAAAGGCCCTAATATGTGTCCATGAGTTTGATGCAGAGAAGCTAAAGTCTGGAATCGGCTCATGCGCAGATTTATTTGGAAGCCCCCCCATAAAGCTAGAGCCGGACATGCTGCTGGAAGAAGGAATAGAGATAAAAACTCCTTCCTACCGGTTTAGGGTTTTGCATACTCCAGGCCACACAAGAGGGAGCATCTGCCTTTACGAAAAAAACAAGAGAATTTTAATTTCCGGAGACACGCTTTTTTCTGACGGATTTGGAAGAACAGACCTTCCAAGCGGAAACATAGACGAGCTTAAGGCATCCCTGAAAAAGCTTGCGCAGCTTGATGTGGATGCATTGCTTCCAGGGCACGGCCCGCCAAGGCGAGGCATGCCTATGTTTTCAGCTAGCATGTTTGACTAGCGGCATAACTGTAGTGCCGTTTACTCTTCAGGCACAATTTTGTATTGGTCTGCGTACCAGGCAGGCGCATTTGCAACTGCGACTTTTAGACCCCTGCATTCTAGGGAGTAGGGCTTTCCTTTTTCAAAGAAGAATGCGTCACCTGCTTTCATCGGGTATTCCTTTCCTTCGTAGTGAACTTTTGCCTGCCCTTCAAGCACGTAATAAATCTGGCTGCAGGCGGTGTTTGTAGCGAAGCCCTTGTCGGGGTACCTTCCCTCCATATCGGCAGTTGCAAATCCCAGGTCTTTTGATGGAAAGTAGTGCTCATGGACTGTGCAGTTTGGCCCATTTTTTATTTCAACTGCGTTGGATTTTTTGACCAGATTTTGGGATTTTCCAGGCAGGAAGTTTCCTGGTGAGGATTCCAACTTAGACTGCTCAGGAAACCATGCGGGGGCAGTGACCAGTATCAGCGTCATGTTTCGGGCATCCACTGAGCAGGGGTTGCCTTTTTCAAAGAAAAACAAGTCTCCCTGCTCTAATCCGGATTCTTTACCCCCATAACTTACATGGGCATTTCCATCCAACACAAAATAGACTTCGTCGCACTTAGAATTTACTATTTGATTCTGCTCGGGGTACCTGCCGTCCATATAGGCGGTTGCGAATCCCAGGTCTTTATACGGAAATTCATATTCCCACACAGTATGTCTTTCTCCGGCCTTTTTTGGAACTGACTCTTCCTTTCTTATCAGCATAAGTTTAGAGAACAAAATAACCTATTTTGGCAGACTTAGACAATTGACTTATAGCAGAGTACTTAAAGCTAATATAAATCGTTAATGTTTATGATTGTTACAGAATTAAAACCCTTTGACACAATCACAGATGAGCTTGGAAAAGATGATAGGATTTGTGTGGTGTCCTGCAACACATGCGCCAGAAAATGCGAAACTGGGGGAAAAGAAGGGATGGAAGCAATTTCCTTCAAGCTTCAGCAGGAGGGCTACAATATTGTATGCCAGGCGCTCGTAGGAATGCCCTGTGGAATAAAGCACCTTGGAGAAGTGATGCTTGGCGGAGATGTCGCGGTTGTTCTTGGCTGCGACGCAAGCATTCATGCGCTTAGGAAACTATATCCTGATATAAAGATTATCCCCGCACTGAATACTGTTGGCCTTGGCTCCTGGGATGAGGACGGGCATGTAAACATTGTCAAAAGGTTTAAATGACCGTTTTGCTTTAATCAGTCTGAAAGGACATATTTCCATCCGGGCTTCCAGTCTTTTTTCCTTCTCCAATCTTCACTGAGTGCCTCTTTCCAGCTCTTTTTGTTTATCAGGACTTCAAGGGCAAGCTGCGGCCCCTGGTGGGAAACAATCGCGATTTTCTTTCCAGGATAATTTGTTTTCAGAACTCCCAAAAACTCTGAAACCCTTTTTTCAACGTCCTTGTAGCTTTCACCCCCGGGAAATTTGGCATCTATAAAGTCAGCAAGCTTTTCGCTGAAAGCAGAAAACTCTGTTCCGGTAAGATTGCCATAATTAACCTCTCTCAGCCGCCTGTCAGGGATTACTTGGTATTTTTTTCCAAAAGCAATTTCGGCAGAATCAATGGCCCTTTTGAGGTCCGAGCAGAAAACTAAATCAAACTTTTCAGCTATTGCTTTTTCCAGGTCTTCGGACTGCCTTTTGCCGAGTTCAGACAATTCCCCACCGTTCCAGCCCGTAGCAAGCCCCGCTTCATTGTCGGTTGTTGTTCCGTGGGCAAAGAAGGTCAGTTCAGTCATTATTTTGGCTTCCCTTCAAGAAACTTACGGTGAATCTTCATGTGCCCCTTCTGTATTCCAACAGAAACTATGGCGGAAGTTGCCGCAAAGTTATTGGAAAGGCCGACTGACGCGCATATTGCGCCAAGCTCTTCTGCCTTTTTAATTCCAAGTATCTTTAGAGCAAGCCGCCCCTTCTTTGTCCCTGTCGCGCCGCCCACGGTTCCAATGACAAGGGGCACTTCTATTTTTCCGTTAATGTAATTTCCGTCAAGCCACCAGTCGGTTATGGCGGTATATTTTCCGTTTCTTGCGGCGTAGCTATGAACTCCCGCCTCAACGGCCCTAAAGTCATTTCCGGTTGCAAGAACTACGGCATCTATTCCATTCATTGCCCCCTTGTTATGTGTTGAGCCCCGGTAAACGTCCACCTTTGCAAGGGCCGTTGCCTGGACAATTCTTTTTGCAACCTCTTCGCCCGGAAAATCCTCTATTGCGAGCTTTTCGATTGGGATTTTGCAGCACATTTTCACAACGCGCCTTGGCGCAAAGTTTGACACAATTTTCAGGTTGGGCCTTCCTCCCGAAAGCTCCGACAGATAAGGCGCGATTTCCTCAAGCATAGTGTTTATGATGTTTGCCCCCATCGCGTCAAGCGTGTCGACGGTTAGGTATGCAACAAGGTGCTTTCCTTTTTCGGTCTCAACTGTTTTTACCTCCAGGTCTTTTGCCCCTCCGCCCCTTTCAAAAATGAAAGCATTTGTCCGGTTAGCATCTCTCAGGATTTCCTGCTTTTTCCGGGAAATGTTCCTTATTGCTTCTTCCAGCTCCGGGATATCAATCAGCTGCACAATACCGACGGTTTTTGATTCCAGGTAGCCGCCGGTAAACCCGCCCCCCTGCCGCGCAAGCTTTGCCCCTCTCGAAGCAGCAGCGACAACTGAGGGCTCTTCAGTTTCCATGGGGACAAGAATGTCCCTTCCGTTTACAAGGAAGTTTGTCGCAATCTTGAATGGCCCGATATTGTTTTCAAGCTCCGAGTAGTCGGGGAGCTTTCTGTAAGTTTCCAGGATTTTGAGGTCTTCGCTGTCAAGCCCCGAAAACTTCTCAACTACCCTTATCTTTTCCTCAAGCGGCATCCGGCTGAATCCGCTTATTGCTGAAGTGCGCATTATGTTACTTGTAAGAATCCTATATCTTTTTTTCTGTATTTGGCTGATCCTCTAAGAGCCCTAGGGCAACCCCTGGCGCTTTAAACCTGCCAAAACCTTAAAATTACTCCTTAAGCCCGTAATGCTTGAATTCCCTCGGGTCTTTTCCGTCGATGGTTATCCTGTAAGACATGCACGTTCCGACAATCTGCCGGATTTTGGCTTCAAGCGTATTTCCTGGCATTTCCCTGTTCTTTGCAATCTCCTTTATCTTCTCGAAAGGGATATTTCCCATTATGTTCTGTGGAGTCTCTTTACTTGCAAGTTTTTGAAGCTTTGCTTCCTTTTTCACCAATTCTGAAACCGTTGCCATTATATAGCTTTAATTTTTTAAAATACTTTATGAGAATTGTTGAGAGTAAGGAGGGAAAGGTAGTCCTCGAGACCGACGAATCTGCAACCATTCTGAACCTTCTCGTCGAGAGGATTTGGGAGCAGAAAGGCGTAGAAAGGGCCGCTTACGGCACAAAGCACCCTTTTTTGGGAAAAGCGGAGATGTTGGTTGAAGGCAAAAACAATAAAAAGGCGATAGAGGATGCCTGCGACTCGATAATAAAGGACTGTGACAAGCTTTTGAAGCAGATTTAGGTCTCCGGCAAGCATTTTGGTGGGTTTTATAGTTCTCCATTGAGTTCTTTTTCCATCCTGTCGAGAAATTCCCTGACGAATTTTTCCCTTTCTTCTGCGAGTTCCTTTCCTTTTTTGGTGTGCATTTTTCGCTTCAGCCTCAGTATCTTCCAGTATATATGGTCTACCGTATAGTTTTCCATCGGCCGGTCCTGTTTGAGAAATGGGTCCTCTGGGTTATACTCAGGCCAGTTGTTCGAGCCGCCGAAGGCAAAGCCGCGTGCCAGGCCAATCGCTCCGATTGCATCCAGCTTGTCAGCGTCCTGCAGTATTTGCGCCTCCTTTCTCTCGGCAGTGCTTCTCCAGGAATGGTTTTCGATTGCGTACAGTATTGGCCCCCAGTATTCTTTGGGGTAGTCCACCTTTTCAAGTACTTTTTTTGCGACGTCTACTGAGAATTTTGAGTGGTGGGTCTTTCCGTCTTCGCATGTTCTGCCAAGGTCATGCATCAATATCGCCGGCTTGAGTATTGCCATGTCTGCGCCTTCCTCTTTTCCAATCTCCAGGCCAAGCTTCAGCACCCGTTTTATGTGCTCGAAATGGTGGGCCGCTCTCGGGCAGGAAACCATAATCTTTTCCGATTCTTCGGCAATTTGTGAGATTTTTTTGTCAAGCTCTTTTTGGTCCATAACTCAGTTGAATTTATCAAAAATTTAAGAAAAATGGGCCGCCGTCAGGCCCCCTCAAGAAAACAGTTCCAAAATATTTTGAATATATGGGCCCGCCCAGATTTTCATTTTTATTGTGTGAAGCACGAATCTGCTTCTTTTTGGTCATGGAGCTTTTTCTTGCAAGAAAAAGCTTCATTTGAACTGGGGATCTTCTCCATTTTGAGCCATGCGCGGAAATTATCCCTGCGAAGCAGGAATTCGGTTTCTTTTGCGCCTGGGGCTTTTCTTTGAAAAGAAAAGCTTCATGTCAAGGAGACGTCTTAACCGAGCTGGACTACGAGCCCATAAGTAGATTGGAAAATAATCTTTTTAGCTGTTTTAATTGGTTGTGTGTGGTATATATATTTGGTTTTTAAGTTATGGTTACGGAACTTTGGATGCTTGTTTTGGGCACGTCAGGGCTTTCGCTTTTGACTTTGCTTATACAGAAACGCCTGGTAGACCTTGATCTCGTCAGGTCAATAAAAGCAGACATCAAGAAGCTTGAAAAGGAGATAAAAGAAACAAAGTCCGAGGAAAAGAAATTGTCAAAGCTTTCAAAGCAGATAGATCTTCAAAAGAAGATGCTTGGTCTGACTATGAAGCCAATGATGCTTTCCTCGCTTCCTGTGCTCCTTGCAGTGGTGTTTTTGTCCAGCGCTTTTGAGGCGCTTGTAGTCACCCTGCCTGTCGCTTTGCCGTTTATTGGGGCGCAAATCGGCTGGTTTGGGGTCTTCATAATGGTCTCAGTACTTTCGACGCTTGTTTTCAGGAAGTTTTTGGGGCTTGACTTTTACTGATTAAGGGCACAAAAACAAACCCCGGGTATTCTTCCCGGAGAAAGCAATTTTCTTCCTTTTTTGTAATCCTTAAGATACTGTTTTTCACAGGTATCACCATCACTCCCCCGATTTTAAGCTGGTCTTTCAGGGAGCCGGGCACATTAGGCGCGGAAGCGGAAACTAGAATTTTGTCGAAAGGCGCTTTTTCCTTAATCCCCGCTGTGCCGTCTCCAAGGTGGAACTTCAGGATTCCCTTTTTGGCAAAGCCGTATTTGGCTGCGTTTTTCTCGCCAAAATCCTTGATTTTCGGGAGTATTTCGATGGCATAGACTTTTCCGCTTTTGCCAACGATTTCAGACAAAAGCGCGGCAGTCCATCCGGAACCCGACCCGACATCCAGAATCCTGTCCCCAGCACCAGGCGCCAGAAGCTCGAACATAAATGCGACTGTCAGGGGCTGTGAGATGGTCTGGCCTTCCCCGATTGGAAGCGGGGCATTTAGCGGCGACAAATGCTTAATCTCGGGCGGCAGAAAATCCTCCCGCCTTATTTTGCGAAAGGCATCGATTATCCGGGGCGTCCGCAGGCACCCGGAGCTTACAAGAGTGCTGACCAGCATAAATCACTCTTCTCCGGGGAAGTATATAATCATTTGGCTTTTGAACAAGGGTCAAGCTTTTATATATGAACTCATATATATTTATATGGTACGAAAAACGGTTGCCCTAAGCATAGATGGCTTGGTTTATGACAAGTACCAGGATTATTGCAAAGCCAATTGCTTGATTTTATCCAGAAAAATCGAGGAGTTTATGAGAAAGGAGTTGAGTGAAAATGGCTGTTAAAACTAACCTTCTGGGGGGTTTGGAGCTTGGAAAAGTGCATTGTATGGATTGTGTCGAAGGTATGAAGCTTCTCCCCAAGAATTCCGTTGACCTTGTGGTAACTTCGCCGCCGTATGATGGTGTGAGGGTTTACAAAGGGAACCTGACTTTTGACTTGCACGCGACAGGGGAGCAGATTTATCGCGTGCTTAAGGAGGGGGGAGTTGCAGTAATGGTTATTCAGGACCAGACGAAGGATTTTGGAAAATCCCTCACAACTTTTAAGACCGTGCTGGACTGGTGCGACAACCTTGGCTTTAAGCTCTTTGAGTGCCTGATTTACCGGAAGCATGGCGTTGAAGGTGCATGGTGGAAACAAAGATTTAGGGTTGACCATGAGTACATGCCTGTTTTTCTGAAGGGAAAAAAGCCACAGTACTTTGACAAGGAGCCAATTAAGATTCCTTCCAAGCACGGCGGAAAGGTAATGAAGGGAAGCGGCAACAGGAGAACGGATGGCACTACAACCTGCACAGTGAAGCGCCCAATAAATGGGATGAAATGCCCTGGCACAGTGTGGGAATATCTTATGGCTGGCGACAAGAATCCCCTGAAGCGCCAACACCCTGCGGTTTTTCCTGATAAAATTCCGTGTGACTGCATCAAGGTGTTTTGCCCGCCCAAGGGCATTGTTCTGGATCCGTTCATGGGCTGCGGCTCGACGGCTGTTGCGGCAAAGCGGCTTGGGCGGAATTTTTTGGGGTTTGATTCTGTCCAGGAGTATTGCGACCTTGCACACAGGAGGTTGAAGGAAGAATTTGATGACTCCCAGAAAAAGCTGGAGTTAAGGTAGCTTGCTTGGGTTTTCAAGCGTGTATTCTATGTTCTGACCGCTTGTCATCGCCCATGAGAGGGGCTCTTTTTCCATGAGCCCTTTAAAGTTCTTTCCATTGACGCTTAGCCCGTCTCTTGAGAAATCTCTTTTTGTGAATTTGTAGAGTGAAAATCCCTCCCAAGTCCAGGCGGATTCCTTGAAGTTCCATCCCGTGTATTTGGAGAGCAGTTGAATGAATTTTATTATCCTCTCTACCGCTTCTTTGGAGAGGTTGGCGGTTTTGTCTTCAAGCTCTATGTTGAAGGGACTTCCATCTTTCAAGGATATTCTCATACGGTCGCCTCGCTCATTGTGTACGCTGAGGTTATCCCTCTCCCTGAAAAATTTATCCATTTCCTGCATCAGTGCGTGAACAGTGCATTTTTCGTTCATAAATACTGTTTTCAGGGGGCTTTCAGGTTCGTCTGCTCTTAGGTATGCTAACCAGTTAAGCACGTTTTCAGGATACTTGAATAGTACGTTGAAGGTTCCGTCCGTAAACAATAGGGGTGCGGTTGCAGTTTCAGGCACACTTATCTTAAATCTGTGGCCCAATATTCCTAGGAGCATGTGGATTGTGCCAAGCGGGTACTTCACTCTAAAATCATGCAAGCCATCATAGTTTCTCAAGTTGTTTGGTTGTATGCAGTTTCTGAAATTGTCCCAATTGACAGGGCATTCCCTCTTGTTAAAGCGCACCATATGGTGGCCAAAGCTTCGGATATATTTTCTGAATATTTCCATATCCAAATATATGCAATCTTTTGCAGAGGTTCCATTTTCTAGGAGCATTATTTTTCCGTCGTAGAAGCCCTTGATTTTCCAGTCCAGAAAGTCAGACATCAGGAGCCCGCACAGCAGCCCATCACTGTCAGGGCTTAGGACACAGCTATGCCCATTTTCCACGATCCAGGGGTAATCTGTAATCAGTTTGTCATAATCTATCTTCTCATTTCGACCTGACAGAAGCTCCTGTATTTTTGACATGCTTAGATATGTCTGATTTTGTTTAATAGGCGTCGGATAGATAATTCCTTTCAATATGGGCTGTTCTGGAAGTAGACCTTGCTTATCTTTGGGTCTTCCATCAATTTCTTTTCAATGAACTCGGTTGCGGTAATCCTTGAGAAAGGAGAATATGAGCAGGCACCCTTAAGCGCAATTTTGATGACACCAACGTTTTCATCAAAGTGGAGTAACTCTAAATCACTTCCATTTTCGACTAGTACTTCTCTTATTTCCTGGATTTTATTTTCGAGTTCCATTTATTCCACCACATCAACACCAAGGGTGTTTTCGATTTCCCTCTTCTTGGTCTGGCGAATAACCTCTTTTTCCTCAAATCTGTCGAGCGTCTTGACCCCAGTTACTATTACAAGCGTGTTTACCGCTTCTCCAAGGGACTTGTCAACGACAGCCCCCCATATTACCTTTGCATTGGGGTCCAGGACTGAGGACACTCTTTCAACAATTTCCTGGCATTCCTTAATTGTAATGCTCGAGCCGCCGCATATGTTTATCAATGCGCCTCTGGCACCTTCAACGTCAACATCAAGAAGAGGATTGTTTATGGCCCTTTCAACGGCCTCTATTGCCCGGTTTTCGGTGTCGGAGCTTCCCAGGCCAATCATGGCAAGCCCGCCGTCAGTCATGACCGCTTTTACATCTGCAAAGTCAAGGTTTACGAGACCTGGCTGCATTATGAGGTCGGTAACCCCCCTTACGGCGTTAACCAGAATTTCGTCTGCAATCTTGAATGCGGTCGTAATAGAAACTTCAGGGACAATCTCAAGGAGCTTGTCGTTAGGGATAATTATAAGGGTATCTACGTGCTTTTGGAGCTTGCTTAGGCCTCCAAGGGCATTATTCATCCTGTGCCGGCCTTCCATGGTAAAGGGCATTGTGACAACGCCCACGGTCAGGGCTCCAAGCTTCTTTGCGGTTTCAGCCACCACAGGCGCCGAGCCGGTTCCGGTTCCGCCGCCAAGCCCGCAGGTGACAAAAACCATGTCTGCGCCGGTAAGCGCCTTTTTGATGTCTTCGCGGCTTTCTTTTGCCGCTTCCTCGCCCACAAGAGGGTCGGCTCCTGCGCCAAGGCCTCTCGTAAGGACTTTTCCTATAAGGATCTTTTTGTCAGCTTTGCTGTAGAGAAGCTGCTGAGCGTCAGTATTAATTGCAATTACTTCGACCTTTGGGGCTCCGCTTTCGACAAGCCGGGTTGCAGTGTTGTTTCCTGCCCCGCCAGCGCCAACCACCTTGATCCTTGCTTTCCGCTGCTCAAGTATTGTCTCAAGGTCGGTTTCTTCCTGCGTTTTTTTGATAACTGTGTCGTTCTTCTTGGCAACCATAATACCTATATGTAAACATATTTATATTCTTCTGGGCGGCTGGAAATTATATTCTCTAGTATTAAATCCTCTTTAATATTATTTATGGATTCTGCGACCCTCCCAGATGACATGGAGAGATTGAAGGAGCGGCTGAAGCTCAATTTTTTTCAGATTGAAAAGCGCCTTGCTGAAGGCGATATCCGGCTGGATGGCATCGAAAAGGAGATAAAAGCCCTCAAGGGCATAAAGAAAACGCTCGAGAAAATAGAAAAAGGGGCTTCTGGAAGCTACAGCACGCCTGCAGAGGTAGCGCAGCTTGAGAAGTCAATCTGCTCACTCAAGGATGAGCTTTCAAGAAACTGGTCCTCTCTTAGCAAGCTAGAGAAAGACCTATCTTCAAAGGAGAAGGCCAGTAAGGCAGAGGGCAACCTGCAAGGAGAAATCGAAGTGTTGAAAGATGAAATTTCCAAAAACAAGTCGGGCATGGCGGCTCTTGAAAAAAAACTTCTGGAGAAGGTTAAGGAAAGTAAGGGCGTGCAGGAAGCAGGCCAGCTGGATTCTGAGCCAATAAAAAAGGAACTCGGTGAAATGAGGTTAGAGCTTTCAAAAGTCCATCCTGCTTTGGATGACTTTGAAAAAAAGCTTTCTGAAAAGGAAAAGCTTTCCGGGGAAGTTGTTTCCCTTAAAAAAGAGCTTGGAGGGCTTAAGGATGAGCTCTCCCAGAACCGCTTGGCTCTTGACGGCTTCGAAAAAAAGCTCCAGGAAAAAGCTGTGGCTGGGTCCGTTCCTGAAATTGATGTGCTCAGAAAGGAAATCGATGCCCTAAAGTCAGAACTCTCCAAAGGCAAGGCCTCTCTTGAAAAAGCTGTAGGTAGCTTGCCTGAAAAAGACAAGTTGGATAGGGAGCTTGAAGAGGTAAAGGGTGCAGTCATAGGGCTTAAGGATGAGCTTGCCCACAACCGGTCGGCATTTGAAAAGCTCGAAAAGGAGCTTTTGGAGAAAGATGCCGGAGGGGCGGATGCTGGCAGGATACGGGAGGAGATTAATTCGCTTAGGGCAGGTCTTTTAGAAAGCCGCAAAAAAATGGAACTTTTGGAAAAGGCAGGCATGAAGCCGGAGGATATCGACCTGGATTGGGAGGACCAGCTCAAGCAGATAAGAACTGACATTGAGGAGCTTGAGATGGTTAGAAAGGAGCTTGCCCAGGATAAAGAGCTTTACCGGGAGCTTCGGTCCGCTGTCCTGGCCTCAATTGAAAAGTTTGATGCGCTTGAAAAAGACTTCTCAAAGCACCTTGAAGAGCTTACTGAGCTAGGCAGAAATGTCGAGTCCACACGACAGCTTAATGAGGAGACACTCAAGCAAAACAAGCAGGAGCTAGTGCGGCTTAGCGAGCGGGGGGCGAAGATTGAGCAAGCGCTTGAGGAGGCAAAAGCCAAGGTGGCTAAAGACCTCAAAGATGAGTCAGACTGCATTCAAAAGAACCTTGAGCAAGTCAGGGGCGAGCTTCGGGAGGAAATGAAAGACGAAATAACCCGGCTTGAAGCGGAAAGCCACAAGCTTGAAATTGCAGCTGCCAGCCACAATAAGGCCCTGAGGGAAAACATAAAAGAAGAGGCAGACAAGCTTGAGGACCGCTCGAAGAGAATTGAGAGCTTTCTTGCCGATGCCCTCGAGGAGCTTCACAAAGAAGACAAGCTTCAGAGAGAGCAGCTTGAGGCAGAACTTAAAAATCTGCTTCAGGATAATTTTGCTTCCCAGTCAAAGAAGATTCACATGTTTGGCGAGCAGGTAAACCGGCTCGGAGAGGAATATGCGCGAATAAAGAGAGATGTTGTCGAAAAGACAATCGATGAGGAGATGAATAAGCTTTTGATAATTCTAAATGAGAAGCTAAAGAACCTTACTACAAGGGACGAGTTCGATAAAATCCGGGACGAGCTTCGGCTCAGGATAGAGCAGGTAAGGACTCCTGAACTAAAGCCGCTTGAGGCAAGAATAGTCTGCCTTGAAGACGACCTTTTGGAGCTAAAACGGCTTTTGAGGGGAATTTCCCAGCGTCTGCCTGTAATTGTAGAGTAATGTTTCAGCCCTTTTTGGCTAAATACTTGAATTCTCCCATAATCTTATGGAAAAAGCCCTTGCGCTCGTTGCCCTTCTTTTCGTGCTTTGCCCCGTAATGGGGGCAGGGCCTGCAAAGTACCTGGAGTATGAAGTTTATCTGGATGTCCAGGAAAATAACCGGGTTTATGAGACAGTAAACCTTACCTTCCCTGAAGTGGTGGACTCCTTTAACTATTATCTACTGCACCCAGCGGGAAACCTTACCATCTTATCAGAAGGGCTTGCAATAGACTGCACCGCCAAAAGGGTTTCTCCGGGTATGGAGATAAGCTGCGAAAATATAAGCGTTTCCTCAATTCAGCTATACTATGAGTTTGCAGGGCTTGTAAAGCAGAACGGGCCGTTCTACGTGGTTTCAGACCAGTATGTCTTTTCCACGCCAACAGATGAGTTTTACATCAGAATTATGCTTCCCGAGGGCTATGTGGTGTCTGATGAGGGATTTCTTGAGCAGGAATCTGAATCATATAATCCCACTGACGCGATACAGGGAACCGATGGGCGGCGAATATCCCTTACCTGGAAGCGCGAGCCGAAAATCGGCGAGATTTTTTCCTTTTACGTGAGCTACGAGAACGTTTCTGAAACTAGGGACTACTCTGCTTTGATGTTTTTCCTTATAGGGCTTGCAGTGCTGCTTGTGGTGATGCAGTACCTCAGGAGAAAGCCCACGCTGAAGGAATATGGCCTGAATGAAGACGAAAGAAAGGTTTTGGACGTTCTTTTGAAGGAAAACAGGATTTCCCAGAAGAAAATCGCAAGGGAAACCGGCTTTTCAAAGGCGCACGTCAGCCGGATTGCAAAGAATCTCGAATCCAGGGGGCTTATAGAGAGAAAGCGGATTGGAAGGACTTACGAGGTTGTTTTGAAGGTGTGATTTGGGATACTCACCTGTCGAATTTCTCACGATATCTTCTGAAGTAGGTCAAGGCCGAGTTTTCGGCATAAACAGAATCTCCATCAAACCCGATATAACCAGCACCCTTCAGTCTTCTCAGGTAGCTATCTATTTGGTCATGGCCTTTGCCAGGAAAGCTTTTATAAATGTCTACTCGTGGTATTCCCTTATCGCCATCTATAACTCTGCCAAGTACCTCTCTTGCAAGAGGGTCTCTTAAGAGAGCTGTTGGGTTGTTGTCTGCGGTTAGTTTTCCACCATTACGACCTCCCATATTTCAAACCTCTTTAAGAAAACTATACGAATTCAACCTTCTTGATCCTAAAGCCGGAGCCGATAATGTTCTGCTTTTTGCACTCCTTGCACTCGTACCTTAGGTCCAGTTTTGTAGTGGGTTTTCCCCTTCCCTTGGGGTTCTTCTTTGGAAAGCCGCCGTAACCTACCATTTTTCGAAGGTATCTCCTCTGCCCTATGGCCAGGGTTCGCCTGGGCTTGTTTTTAACTCTCTTTACCTTTTGTTCGGTGTATTTCTTGCATTTTTTGCAGTACCTGCGCTGGACTTTCGGTATTTTCATAAAATACTGAAGCAAAATATAAATTATGAACGAATGGGGGCTTATAGCCCTTTTGGGGCTTTCAAACCTCTTCCTTTTGGCTATTCTCGCCAGCCGGCTCATGAAGGAGCGCGAAATAAGGCAGGATGCTATCGAAAAGAGCAGGGCGGTCCTGGAAGGCAAGTTCCGAGAGCAGCTTGCGCCTGTTTTGCCCGATTTTGGCTATAACCCTACGGATGTCCGTTTTCTTGGCTCTCCTGTGGACTTTGTGGTTTTTGATGGGCTTGCGGAAAACTCGCCGCGGGGCATTGTCCTGCTTGAAGTGAAGTCGGGGGAGGCAAAACTCACTGAAAGGGAAAAGATGGTAAGGGGGCTTGTAAGGGAGGGAAAAGTGCATTATCGCGTCCTGAGGGTTTAGCCCGGCACTGCTCGCTGAAAGTCAACCCGCTATTTCTTTGCCTCATTTAGCCCAATGGTTAAGCTGTTTGCCTTTATGAGGGAGCTTATGCCTTCAAGCTGCGCAGTTCCCTTGCTGTAGGTGATTTTTCCGACAAAGCCGTAGATTTTTGCACCCGTATCGACCTTTGCCTCCATAACCTGCGGCCTTGTGGTACTTATCGTGCCGTCATTAACGTCAATCTGGGTAATCTTGATATCGCTTACTGCTATTTCGTCGAAGCTCTGGCCTTCTATGGAGATTCCCATTTTGCCGTCAAGGCCGAAAAACTCGGTTTCAATCCCGTCGCATGTTCCGAGGATTTTTCCTTCATTGAAGTCTATGTCCCCCTTGAAGCCGTTGATTGTGAGGAGGCCCTTCAGCGTAAGATTTTTGCCGTCGGTCAGGATTTCATAGCTTTTGCTCGAGTCCAGATAAAGCGTCGTCGGGAGAAGCGTGTTTATTTTTGGGACTTCTTTTGCGCTCATAGAGAAAGCGACATTGTCCTCGAACTCAAGCTGCTTTTCAAAAAAGGAGCCGGCAATGTCATCTATTGAGGAAAAGCTTCTGCCAAAGCTTGTCCCAAAGTCGGGTGAAAAGAGAGGTATTGCCCCAATGCCAAGTATCACCAAGAGTATCATTATTGTGGCAGGAATCTTCCAGTCCATAAACTAGCTGGTATTTATAATATAGTTAGTATTGCTTGTAATTGCCCTCTAGAGCGCAACAGGGCTTTCTCCGCCGTGCCAGGACTGCCTTGGCCGGACCCTTATCTTGTACATCCTCTCTGAGTTATCGTCAAGGATCAGCGCAACCCCCTTTAGTTTAGGGAGTTCGTCAAGGTATTTTTCAATCGAGTAGAGCATGTAGGTCTGCATTATTGCTTTTAGCGCGTCAATGTCTCTTTGGGAGGTAAGCCGGTGGGAAATAACAACATCTGCCTGGGCAAGCACATCGGGGTGAAGCTTGTCGGGCATCTGGGTGATGAACAACTGGGAGATTCCCGGCTGACGGCCCTGCCTGATGATTGTAAGTATTATGTCGGAAGACGCAGTCGAGCCTTCGGAAGGTATGAAGTTATGCGCCTCGTCAGTCATAAGCCAGCAGAGCGGCACTTTTCTCTTCTTGTCTTCAGAGTCCTCTATTGTCGCAAGCTCTTCCTCCCTTCTTGCAAGAACCCTTGCTTCATAAACTTTTTTCATAAGAAGCCCGACGACAAGACTCTTTACGTTCCAGCCGACTCCGCCGCCAAACATGGAAACATCAAAGATGACAACTTTTCCGGGCTTGAGGAATTCATAGATGTCCATCCCGTCCTGTGAGAAAATTCCCCAGTCGTTTGCGTTAAGGAACATGTTCTCGAGCTTTACCCGGATCTTATCGTCAAACTCTTCTTTTCTTATCTGCTCGACAATGTCAGTTATCGAGTAGCTGCCCTGCATCTTGTTTACGACCCTTGAAAGCAGGATTCCGTCGAGGTCGTTTTCCGCAAGACCGAAGGTATAACACCAGTCGTTTGCGTTGAGGTCATTAGGTCGGAAGGAAAACCCGCCATCGACAATTACGCCCATTTCCTCGAACTTTTTAACATGGCCGACAGGTACGTACTCGAAGGCCTCGAAGCTTTCGGGCTTCAGCCCCCATTCATAGAGGAGGTCCCTTTGCTTGTGGTTGGGGTAGCGCATTGTCCAGAAGATTCCCTGCGTGTCTATTGAGATGACGCACAGGTTCAGCCGGACTTCGTCAGGAAGCTTTGTCATTTCCTCTGCAAAAATCTGGCTAGTATAGGACTTTCCGGTTCCCCTTTTGCCGACAATGACTACGACGTGTGGCCGAAGGACATCGACCATGATGGGTGTGGTAAGGTGAACTTCAGCTCCGGTGCCTACAATGTTTTTCCCAATAGTAATCGTCCCCTTGGTTCCATACTTCTTAAGGTCTTCCCAGTCTCTGCCGGCAATAATCTCTGGCATAACTGAATCTTTTTCTTTTTAGGAAAAGAAACTCTACCTTCTATATGGAACCAAAAGACCCTGTACCGGATACGATAAAAACTTATGACGGCTACGCCGAAACCTACGATGAAATATATGGTGAGGGCTGGTCGGGGCTTGAAGAGTTCAGGGAGATTATGGACGAGTTTGTGGCGCGCGTTCCCGGAAAAAGAGTTCTTGACATTGGGTGCGGTCCCGGACGGGACGCAAAGTATTTTTCTGAAAAAGGGCTTGATGTAACGGCAATAGAACTGTCGAAAGCATTTCTTGAGATTGCCCGGAAAAATGTGCCCCAGGCCAAGGTTATTTTCATGGACATGAGGCATATGGATTTTCCGGGCAGTTCCTTTGACGGATTATGGGCGACCGCTTCTTTTCTGCACATACCAAAAAACCAGGCAAAATCCACCCTGGAGGGATTTAGCAGAATTCTAAAGTCGGGCGGCCTCATGTTTATTTCAGTAAAGCAGGGAGAGGGAGAAAAGTTCGTAAGGAAGGATTATTACAACGGAAGCGCGAAATTCTTTGCGTTCTACACACGGGAAGAATTTGAAGCGTTGCTAGGTTCAGCGGGATTTAAGGTGGAGAAGGTTTTGGTAAAAAACAAAAACAATGGAACCTGGATCAGCGTTTTTGCGTCTAAGTCCTAGCATTGCATTTTGTTGAAGGATCTTATTGAAAAGTAGCTCTAAGAATAGCCCTCCACTTGCTTTAGTCAAGTATTTACTTTGGCAAAAACCAAAGATATTCTGCATATGGGCTGTAACTTAGGTAAACAATTACCAAGGTCAAAATTGCTAAACCCGCAATGGCCAGTATTAAGTGCTTATTGCTTTTTCCAGGGTATTTCTTGCCAGTTGGTTCCATAATCTGGCTACTGAGATTATATATTTCAAGGGTTTGCCTGAAAGGAGTAGCTACTAAATAATTTCTTTGAGTTTTCCAACCGTCCAGAACTTTGCCTTTCTCAAATCCTTCACGCCGACAGAGTTCGTAAGAAACATTGCGATTTTCAGCTCCTCGATTGTGGCGTCAAGATACTCGTCCAGCGCGTCTTTTCCGGCCATAGCCGCTTTCAGGATTGGCCGTGCAATTGAGACTGCGGATGCGCCAACTGTAAGCGCTTTGGCAGCATCCAGCCCGTTTCTTATGCCGGATGAAGCAATAAGTGGCAGGCCTGTTTTTCTGCATTCCGTCAGGCAGATGGGTGCAGGAATTCCCCAGTTTCTGAAAGTTTCGGCAATTTTCATTTTCCTTTTGGACTTTACGCTTTTTGACCGGTAGTACTCGACCATGACCCAGTTTGTGCCCGATGTTCCCGAAACATCGATTGCTTTTACTCCTGCGTCTTTCAGCTTGAGCGCAACCTCCCCCGATATGCCAAAGCCGACTTCCTTTACGATGACGGGGTAGGACTTTGCAATCTCGCAGATTTTTTCAAGAACGCCGCGCGCATTAAGGTCGCCTTCGGGTTGGGCAATTTCCTGAGGGTAGTTCAGGTGAACTGCCAGGAAATCCGCCCCGATGCTTTCAAAGAGCAGGTCTGTGTCGGGCGCGCAAAGCGCGGGAAGCTGTGGCGCCCCGATATTTCCGATTACAAGCGGCAAATCATAATTTTTAACGACACTGTAGCTTTTGAGAGCATCTTTATCTCCCCTGAGCTTCAAAAGCGGCCTTTGCGAGCCGATGCAAAGCCCGATTTTCCTTTCACACGCGCTTTTTGCAAGCATCTCGTTAAGCCCCCCCGCCTTTTCGATTCCGCCGCTTATGGCGCCAATCAGGATGGGCGCGCCAAGCTTTTTTCCAAGGAACGTTGTTTCGCTTGAAACCTCAACAAAATCAAAGTCAGGAAGTGCGTGGTGCTTCAGGATTATATCGTCCCAGTAATTATATCTATGCTCTACTTCCTCTTCAAGGCAGATTCTTATGTGGTCGTCTTTTCTTGTCTTTATGTCCATAATAGTAGGAAAACCTAAAGTTTACTAAGAAGTATATGAATGGTCGGCGGAGACGCGTATCTTCTCGTTCTAGTAACGCTTAGCTTCCTTGCATTGGTGCTGGGCGCTATCCTGAGGTACTTCAGGCAGCCGTCGGTAATTGCCTACATCCTTACAGGGCTTATCCTTGGGCCTTTTGGGCTTAAGGTAATCACCGACACAGAGGCGGTAACGAGTCTTGGAAACATTGGTGTTGTCTTCCTACTTTTTTTCATAGGGCTCAGCGTTTCTCCTTCAGAGCTTGTGACGCGCTGGAGGATAGCAATACTTGGCACCTTTTTCCAGATTCTCCTGAGCGTTCTGGTGGTCTGGTTTTTCGGGCTTATTCTTGGCTGGCCGATGGGCATGATTATCCTGCTTGGCTTTGTCATAAGCTTGAGCAGCACTGCAGTTGTCGTGAAGATTCTGGAGGCAAGAAAAGAGGTTGACAGCAAAATCGGGCAGGACGTTTTAAGCATATTGATTGTCCAGGACCTGGCGGTAATACCTATGATAATTGTCCTTTCCCTGATGACTGGTGAGGCGGTAAGCAGGGGAATTTTGAGCTTGCAGATTTTCGGGTGCCTTTTTGCGCTTGCATTTGTCCTTTGGATAATGAGAAAGAGGGAAGTGGTTCTGCCTTTCAGCGATAGGTTTAAGGGCGACCCGGAGATGCAGGTTCTTGCTTCAATCGTGTTCAGTTTAGGCATAGCGTCTCTTAGCGAATTTTTTCACCTTTCTGCGGCCCTTGGCGCTTTTGTCGCAGGAATTTTCATCGCTTCGACCAGGGAAACCCGCTGGGTTCAGCAGAGTTTGGAGCCGTTCAAGATTCTGTTTATCGCAATTTTCTTCATGTCCATCGGGCTTCTTATCGACCTGAAGTTTCTTGCCTCAGAGTTTCCTACAGTGGTGATTATGCTCATGCTGGTGTTTTTTACCAACAGTTTCCTTAATGCCCTGATTTTCAAGTGGAGCGGTGAGTCCTGGCGCACGAGCTTGTACGGCGGCTCTCTTCTTGCGCAGATTGGGGAATTCAGTTTTGTCCTGGCAGCAATTGGGCTTGGAAACCAGCTCATTACCCAGAGCAGCTATCAGCTCGTAATTCAGGTTATCGCAATTTCTCTTATTATAGGGCCTTTCTGGATAAAATTCTTTGAGTACTTCATAGACGAGTCTGAGGTGCTGATAAGGGAAAGCCGCAGGATTGCTTTTGCGCCAAAGAATTACCGATATTCTCCAAAACAAGCAGGCCCATATGACGCTCTTTTCGAGGCGGGAAAGAGGATCTCATATGCAATCTTTGATGAGTCAGGAAACCTTGTTGACGGGGACAAAAACAATGGCCCGTTACATAGAGAGAAATACAGAAAAAGGTCTTAATTTGAATTTGCTTGGAAAAACCAAAGAAAAATGCTCTCGCTCAGGAAAATCTCCTTCCGACTGCAAGGTTATGCGCTTCGATATAATGCCTCACCAGCTTTTGCCAGTCTGCCAGAAGTGAAAGACGTTTTGCCTCTATCTTGTTTTTGGTCCGGTCTGATTTT
The DNA here is from genome assembly GCA_016932615.1 of Candidatus Aenigmatarchaeota archaeon. Classification (NCBI taxonomy): domain Archaea; kingdom Nanobdellati; phylum Candidatus Aenigmatarchaeota; species Candidatus Aenigmatarchaeota archaeon. The sequence goes on along the minus strand of JAFGCN010000007.1, from coordinate 99,861 downwards.
GAAAGCTGGCTGTACTCGTAAAGTATCCTGGAAAGCGCGCTGATTTCTTCCTCCCTTTTCTTGTTCATCCTCTCGAGTATATAAATTCCGGGGTATTTGCTGCGCTTTCCCTTCTCTTTAATGTACCTTCCAAATCCGGAAAGGTCAGTTGTAACCGATGGCACTCCAAGCGCTGCTGCTTCAAGGGGCGTGTATCCCCATGGCTCGTAAAATGAAGGGAATACTCCAAGGTGCGCTCCCTGAATGGCTTCATAATAGCTCAGGTCCAGGAGACCGTCTGCCCCGGATAGGTAGATGGGATAGAATATTGCTTTTACCCTATCTTCTTTGCGGTTCAACAATCCTGCATTTTTGAATGAGTTTAGTATCGTGTCGCTCTGTTCGTCATACAGGTCGTGAGTTGTAAGGGAGGGAACCCCGCTTTTCATTAAGCTAAGGACGCTTCTTTTGGTCTTTTCCAAAAAGTCCTGCTCGAACAGGGTTTTTTCGTTTACTTCCTTTTGGGACACCAGAAGAGTTATCACCCGGTTTTTTATGTCGTTTGCCCGGTCATCCACTTCATCCTTTACATCCTCAAAAAGCGTTTTGTTTTCAAGAAGCTCCTGCTTTATGCCCCGGACATTGCCAGGGACCCAGAAGAAGGCCACTATTGTTTTTTCAGATTCCTCTTTCTTGAGCCATTCATTTACCCTTCCAAGGGCCTCTATGTAAATGTCCATCCCCTTTACGTGAAACTCGTACCTGCTGCAGAGAAAGTAAAATAGCGTCTGCTCGAGGTCAAACGATTGGTAAGGGAAAAAGTAGTAGAGCAGGAATTCCTTCATCCTGTCTTTGTATAGCTTGTGCTTTATGGAGCCCTCTTCAAAGGTAGGGAACTTGCTGATGTCAAGCCCGTTTGGGAGGATTATGTCTGGCTTTTTGCCCAGAAGGTAGCTTGCCTCCGTCCCAGTAGTTTCGCTCACTGTAGTAAAGGCGTCGGCGTTCATTGCGCACTGCTTTTCTGTAAGGTGCTTTGCCTGTATTCCAAACTCGAATGCCTTCCTGTCCGGCTCAAGCTCGTCAAGCTTGTCATAGATGCTGATGTCGTGTCCGCTAAGGGATCTGCCAAGCATCGTTGCGTGCGTCGTAAATACTGTTGCTACCGGCGCTCCCCTTTGCTTCAGGTATAAGAGTCCCCCTCCCGACAGCCACTCATGGAACTGTGCCACTACAACGCTGCTGTCCACTTCGTTTTTGAATGTTTCGATAAGCTTTCCGGCGGCGTAAGACCATACCATCGGCTCGTCAAAATCATGGAACTGGGTTCCCAGGGAGTCTATCCTGAAGTTTTGCCAGAGTTGGTTTTTTATGTCATTTGTTTTTGCAGTAAACCCGCTATAATCTATGAGTATTGTGTTTGGCTCTCCGGATATGAGCCAGCGGCCGTAATAGCATTTTATGCCCTCCCGCTCAAGCTTTTCAAAGACCCTCTTGAATTCTTCCGGGGGAGCCCTTTCCTCGAAAACCCCTGCTATTTTCTTGGGGAAAAATGGGCCTACCGTGAAGTATCGGTTCCCATAATATTCTTTCATAGGCCCTACTTTGGACATTATTACCGTGTATATCCCACCCACCTTGTTGCAGACTTCCCAGGAAACCTCGAACAGGTAGTTTGCAGAAGTTTTCAGGGGGATATAATTTTCCTCGCCAGAGTCGCTTAGAACTCCTTGCGTACCCATAATAAACTACAAAAGTATTTTTATTGTAACCGTAGCAGGATGGTGACTTTCCCGCCAAAAGTGGATTTTGGGAGTTGCTTATTATTTGCCCAATTAATTTGCTGCTTTGGGGGCACTTGGAGGGGATTATTTAAGACTGGGCTTTCTTATTTGTGGTAATATGAAAAAAGGAGTTTCTCGGCCTCCAGAACTGTCGGCCTATCATGTCGAGCCGCTCCCAACGCCTAAGTTTCCTGGGGGCACATACCGGGCATTTAATGCCCTTACTGAAACCTACCGTGGGCTAAATGCCTTGCTGGCAGGGGCAAACACATGCACAACCATACTTGACCTTACCGACCCTGAAGGCGTTCCCAGAAGATTGCCTGAGCCGGCAAGGAGTTTTCTGGCTTTGCACAATGTCCACTCCTGCGAGGATTTGGCTCATGTGAAGACTGCTTATCGCAACCCATTTCATGTTTATGTAGTGGATGGTGAGGGGGGCGCTGGGGCTACTATAGGGGCCATATATTCGATAAGAACCGATTCCAGCAGCGGCGAGGTATCGTTTGGAATGCTGGTAGAGCCGGGTGCCAGAAAAAAGGGGGTGGGCTCGGCTATGCTTGGGGTCTTTGAAGGGCTTAATGAAGGCAGGATTATGAGGTCAGACTTTACCAACAGCGATGAAACTGCGGCTTTTTTCAGGGAGCAGGGATATGGTGTAGAGGTTGGCAGATATAACTCTAAGGCCACAAAGCCGCCCAAGATTTGAGAATAAATACCACCCAAAAATAATATATTGTTTAACGAGGTATAAACTAATGAGCAAAACAGAAAAGAAAGAGGCAGGCACCATGCAGTTTGTGGCATATAACCCAATAAACAGCAAGGCCGACACAATGGTGCTTGTGCATGGATATAGCGAGAACGTGCCTTCGGGATACATGCCATGGGCAGAGGTAGTCGAGGACCGGCTTAAAATGGCCCAAAAGGTGGTAGATTACCTTGAAGACCACGATATTGACACCTACTTCGTGATTTCCGGCGGCACCAAGAAAAACGGCGTAACTGAGGCGCAGGCCATGAAAAGCTGGCTCCAGAAATACCTTCCTGACCTTTACCATGAGATAAAGGACTACCTTATCCTTGAGGAGGAATCCCTGAAGACAAGCGAGAACGTAAAGAAGATGGTCAAGATGGCGGACCAATTGGGTGTAAGAACCCTGCTTCCGGTCACAAGCAAGGACCATGCTTCAAGAGTGGTGAGGGACTGGGCATACGAGAAGCCGGAAGGCTCAGACCTTATTATCGCAGGAGTGCCGAGCAAGGATTCCTACAGTGAAAAGAGCCACTACGAGAATGTGCAGCCGTTCATCGCGGAGCCGCCTTTCTGGGCAAGGGAAATCCTTGACAAGATATTCAAGGTTCCTGGAGAATATAGAGGCAACAAGGCAAACCGGGAAGCATTCAAGAAGGAGCTTGAAGAGCTATATAGGAAGTTTGGCGTTGCGTCCTAAAAGAAAAGGGAAATTTATTTTTTCAATACCCCAATGCTTGCATCAGCCAGGTATTTTATTTTTGAAAGTTTCCTATTTTTGGGTTTTAGTTGTCACTATCAAGAAACAAAAAAACTATAAATAGCATAAAATCTAGGATAGTATATGCAAAGGGGCTATTTGGAGAAAATCGGGAACGCTTTAGGCAACGCTGAAAAGTATGTTTCTGAGACTATATTTTCCCGTTTAGGCAAGGGCTCTTCAAAATATGCCCCCTTCTCAGGAGAGCATAATCTGGGCCAAAAAAGCCAATCCAGGGAAAACCTCTCTGGGGGGCGGGAAAAGCCCGTTTCTGGCAGCAAATATTGCCCAAACCCTTTGGCAGAGCGGTTTTTTTCAAGGTGGCCTGAACTGCCCATACTTTACACCGCTGGTGTGAAGACCGAAGGGTCATTTCCCGATGATTCGATGGGAATAAGTAAAGAGCTTTGCAGGTACTTCAAGGAGGCTTCAGAAGGCAAGGATTTTGAGCTTCACGAGATCTTTTTTGATGTGGGAAATCTCTGGAAGAACACGCAGACCTATGCGCAGCTTATTGCGCCAGGCAAGGCGCGCAGTGAGCGTGATGCCGAGTCTGCATTTGAGGGTGAAAACGGCGAAGCGGTTTACGGTCGGTCGGCAAAGAACCTCAGAAAGGTTAACGCTGGCGGAATACCGGACGCATATTCCATGATAAACCAGCACCCTGGAAGCGAGTTTGATTATCCTTATCGGCTTTCTGACATGCTGACGGCAAGAGAAAAGGCGCCTCCGGGCATAAAGCCGCACAAGCACTATTTTTTCAACTACCCCGAAGCTGCAATGGAAAAAGTGGGTGACATAACTGGCCTTACCTGGCAGAACATGCTTAACAAGGACCCATTGGGAAAGCCTCTCAAGGAGCCGATTTTCGAAGGCCCGTTCCAGTGGAGCGTCCTGGAGTATGACCCCGAGACAAAGGAGACCCGTGTCTTCTACGAGTGCGGCAAGGTCCCTGCATATGATGTGGACCTGCCTGACGCAATCCTTATTTATGCTGGCTGCGGCACGAACGCAAGTAACCCTAAAGTCGACGCGATAACCGTTGTGGGAAGCAGGAAGGGCTCTTCTGAGGGCGGAGAGTGGATAATCACACGAAACAAGGAAAAGCTGAAAGGTGTTGAAAACTATGAAAAAGTCCTGGCAGAGATAGACAATATTGTCGACACCGCTCCGCCAAGTTCGATTGGAGTTGAGCTTGTAGTGCAGGATACGCTTTACAACAACAAGCTAAAGCGCCTTGATAAAGTTCTTGCCTACGAGTATGTTTATCCAAAGGACGAGGTGGCGGCGCTTTTCATGTGACAGAAGTTTCTGTCTTTTTTGGGTTTTTGCTTTCCGCATCCTGCGGTGTAGATTCTTCCGTTTCTTTGAGTTTTTCCTCCCTGCTGCCTTCACAATTTGCTCCTTCTCTTCTGCCTTCCAGAATCTCCAAAAACTTGGTTGCTTTCTTTTCGCCCAAGCATTCAATTTCCATAAGCTCCTCTTTTGTTGCCGTAAACACTTTCCGGGGATTTCCAAACTTGTCAAGCAGCCGCTTTGACAGGACAGAGTTAACGCAAGGGAGGCCTGCAACCAGAATTTCCTGCTCTTCTCGAAGGTTCTTTGGCTTTTTCTTGATGCGCAGGGGAAATGACCTCTTCCTGTCCAGCTGCTCTCTTTTGGCAACCGTCTGTATGAATTTAGCGCTTTCTATCTTGTTTTTTGTCCAGACTGTTGATATTCCAAAGTCGACGGCTATTGCGGAAATGGCGCCAAAAACTACATTTTCATTAAATCCGATATAGCACTCGAAACCTTCGACAAGGAGAAGGGGCTTTTCAAAATTGTTTGCGAGTTCGCGCGCCTGTGGAAAGATTCGCCCGTCCATTATTGAAGAAATGAGGTCGGAGTAGGTCTTTCTTTCTATTGCTACCCTGTCCGAAACGATATAGTCCGCAATCTGAAGCTGCTCTTCCTCGACGATGCAGTTGTTTGTCTTGAGGTAGTCCACAATTCCGCTTTTTATTTCCCTCTTGTCGACTTTCACCCTGCACTTTTCCGTCTCTAGCATCAGACTCGCCTTAGATTTCTACTGGTCTTTTTGGAAGGTATGGCCTCAGGTTTGGATTCCCCCTTGAACTCGTCAGGTATTCTCTCCCCGACTATTTCTTCTATGACATCTTCTATGGTGACAATGCCTGCAAATTCGCTGAATTCATTAAGCACGACAAAAAGGTGGCACTTTGTTTTCTTGAAGGCATTGAACAGGTCGTCGAGGGGCTTGTCGCCCTCAACAAAAAACACGTTTTTTCTTGCCACTTTTCCGGCAGTCAGCTTTCTAGTATCCTTCCCAAGAATGTCCCTTGTGTAGAGAATCCCTACAATGTTATCCTTGTCTTTTTTGTAAACCGGCACCCTCGAGTAGCCGGAGTTTTTAATCCAAAGGAGCGTGGATTTGTCGAGCTTTTGGCCAAAGTCCAGCATTTTTACCGCGGTTCTTGGAGTCATAATGTTTCGGGCAATCTTTTCCGAAAACGAGAGGGCGCCTTTTAGTATTTTCTCTTCATCGGCATCGATAATTTTTTCATCTGCGTTTTCGTGCTCCTCGATAATTTTCATCAGTTCCTTTTTGGAATAGATGGTCGGCATTTCATCTCCCAGATACCGATCAAGCACTTTTGAAATTGGCCAGCATATGGGGTAGAGAAAGTACATGAAAATCTGTACAAACCAGGCAAATTTCGAGCCGATATGCAGGGCGTGCCTTGAAAATAGCGCCTGGGGTATTATCTCGCCAAATATGACTATAAGGGCTGTTGCGGTTATGTTTGCAAGCATACCAAAGAGCAGGTTTCCAAGAAGTATGGATAATGTGGTGTTTACCGCCACATTTGCCACAATAAGGGTGCAAAGAAGAAGGTTTCCGTTTTTGCGCACAGAGTATATCTTTTTTGCCTGCTTGTCGCCGAGCTGGGCCTTTCGCTCCAAATCTGCCTTGTTTAAGCTGAAAAACCCAAGTGTGAGCCCCGAAAACACTCCTGAGAAAACAAGCAGGGTGGCTATCAGGAGGTAGGACATATAATTAGATAAGCTTTAAAATAGTGTAATTCTATGAGGTTTGACGTTAAAGGCACATTACTCTTGGGTGATGCCGGGAATGGGGTGGAGGCGAGCGTTCTTGGAAGGAAGATATCAAAGGACGAGGTTTTTATCCTAAAGGAATTATTTGAGGAGGCCTGCCGCAAGGGTTGCTCAAATTACGGGAAAAACCACAGTTGCCCGCCCCATGGCACTAGTTTTAACAAGTACACGCGCAAATTCAGCCACATTCTTGCCATCAGCTTTTGCGTAAAGCCCGCTGAAGGCCTTAAAACCGCAGAAATTCCTGCATACCGGGAACTTGAAAGCGTCTCGGAAGCCCGGATAGATAAGCTTATGCGGTCTTTAGAGGAGTTTTCCGGCTCAAAATACATTTCTGCGAGGTCGTGCCGCATCTGTTCGCCCTGCAGGAGGGCGCAGGGAAAGCCCTGCAAGAACCCGGACCTGCTTCGCCACTGCACCTGCGCGCTTGGAATAGACTGCGGCTACTTGTCAGAGAAGTTCTTCCAGCGGCCGATTGTCTGGCAAAAAGGGGCCTTTGAGGGCTATCTGACATTTATATGCCTTCTCCCGTTCAACGAGAAGGACGAGAAAAAGATTTTTGCAGAGCTTCGTAAAAAACTTAAGAAGCATTAGTTACACATCAATATATAGGTTTCAGCACCCAATATCAGCTTCTCAGAATGTCCAGGTACTTGGTGTTCAACTTGCTCATGTCGTGTATGATTTCTGCCTGAAGCTCTATGGGTTCGCTGGGTATTACAAAACCGATTACCCTTACAAGCAGCCCCTGCTTTAGCTCTTCCGGCTTTGGGGACTCGTCAGAATAGGAGACCGTGATGTTCCCGCTTCCATCGTCCATCACGAAAAACCCCTCCTGGGGATCGATAATTTTTCCTAAGATTCTCACTCTGGTGTCAAGATTTGGATTTATTTCTGATACCCGCCTCCATACTGAGGGCTCGGTCTTAAAGCCAGCCATAATTTAACTTTTCGAATAATAAGTTTGTATCTCCCTGTGCACCTGGCCAATATCGAGCACCATTTCCTTTGACAGCTTTTCAAGGAAGGCCTTTCTTTTTTCGATTTCTCTCCTGACATCTTTTATATCCAGGCCTGATTTTTTTGCAAGTGCCGCGAGGGCAAAGCTCTCAAGCCCGTCTTCAAAAGAATCATCTTTGCTGTTCCAGGAGGAAACCACGGTAGTTACCGCCTTTCCGGTCCTTTCATCAATCTGCCGGAATTCCTCTATTTTTGAAACTCTTCTCTGAAGGTGGTTTTGGGATTCAATCCGGTCAATTGTCACGACTACGTCAAGAAGCTCGATTAGGGAGCCGGGAAGGTTTATGGGCGGCGTTTTGAGGCGGTTTAAGACTGAGTCGATGTCCTCAGAGTGAAATGTTGCCATTGTGGGGTGTCCTGAAGCCATGCCCTGGAACATTATGTAGGTTTCTTTTCCCCTCACTTCGCCAACCAGGACATGGTCGGGGTTTTCCCTGAAGCTTTCCCTCAAAAGCTCCTCAAGCCCGACTTCCCCGAGGCGCATTCCTCCAATGGAAGCTCTTGCAACTGTAGCGGTCCAGTTTTCATGGAAAAGCTTTATCTCGCGCGTGTCCTCTATAGAAACCACTTTAGACTTTTCCGGGATAAAAGTTGCAATCACGTTCAGGAGCGTTGTCTTTCCGGCGCCTGAGCCGCCTATGATGAGTATATTTGAGCCCTTCTCGATGAGGTACCAGAGGTATGCCATTGCCTGTGGGGAAATTGTTTTTGAGTGAAGAAGTTCTGTCGGCGAAAAAGGGGTATGCCTGAATTTCCTTATGGAAAAGTTTGGGCCTCTTGGGGAAACCTCGTCGGATATGGTTCCCTGGACTCGGCTTCCGTCAGGCAGGCTTCCCTCCAGGAAGGGGTCCGAGTAGGTAATATATTTGTCGCACCTCTGGGCAAGCTTGATTATGAAGTTCTTCAGCTTTTCGTTTTCAGTAAAGCAGATGTTTGACCTGAGGTTTCCAAGAATTCTGTGCTTTACATAGAGAGGAGTTTTCGTGCCGTTGCAGTTTATGTCCTCGATGTACTCGTCATGCATCACGGCTTCGATTTCGTTAAGCCCCACAAAGTTGCGGTAGATATAGTACATGAGCTTTTCAAAGTGCTTTTCAGAAATTGAGATTCCGTATTCTTCCAGCAGGCGCTTTATTTTTTCGTTAAGGTATTTCATAAGCTCATCCGGGTCTTTTACTTCTTCCGGTGAAATGTCTATGGTCTGCAAAAGCCCTTGGTGAAGCTTTTCAAGCATCACTTCATCATCCCGGGTAAGCTCCGGCTCAATAATCTCGTAATGAATTTCCCCGTTTCTGTAAAATAAATGCGCTTTTGCAAAAGGCCTTAAGAGAAGGTAAGTCGTATCCGTTTTTTGCAAGTCTTTTGGAAATTCGACAAGCTGCGGCGATTCCTCTGGCCTGAACATAATTAGATAGGGTATAATCTATAATTAAGACCTATTTTTATGAATGAACTGAAAGGGGCTTATCCGCCGCTTCTGATTCTCTTTGGGCTTGTAGTCTCGGTCGTGATTTTCATGGCGGTCTTTAAGGTTCTTGGGCAGGCAGGGGCTTTTCAGTATGAGCAGCAGGCGGAGATAACTGCCCGGAATATGCAGACTGCGATAAACCAGGTCTGCGTTACTGGAGCCACACAGGAGGTTTCTGTCAATTTTCCACAGCGCCTTTCATCGAGCGGGATTTCAAAGCATCCGCTTTCCCTGATGGGCTCGATTGCAAGTGGGGACTTTGCCGCGACCTCGGATGCGCTCAGGTATATGGCAGCTCTCGACTCTTTTGGCGACCCCTGGTATGTGCTGTATTATGAGGACTTTCCTGTCGGCGAGGATTCCGGTTGGACGGGCTGGAGCAGTGTTGCGGCAGAAAGGACGACCAGCCAGGCCATGAAATTTTCCGATGCCGCGATATGCCTTAGCACTTCTGCAGTTCCGGTTCTTGGAGACATGAAGAACCTGGGGGCAAGAATTGCAAGAAAAGCAGGAAGCGTGGACGACATGACCGAGATTTACCAGAAAAACCGCGCGCTTGACCGGCTGCTCAGGGATTATGATTCTATTTATATTACTGCCCGCGTCGCTGGCGGGACTGTTAGGGAAACTGTCGAAAAAACCTGGCTTGTCAGAAATGGCAGGAATGTTTTGTCTAAAGGCAAGGGGGCTTATGACCAGAGTCTTGGAAAAGTTTTCAACAGGTTTTTCCCGAAAAAAGCCCTTTCGGTTGCAGTGGACCCGCCAATGGTCTCGCCTGTTGGTCGCCATTTGACGGCTTTCAGCAAGACTGAGGAAATTATTTCCGACAGCTCTACGGGAATCAATTCCCTTAAGTCAGTCTTGGCAAGGGAAGGAGGTGACACTTCTGCTGCAAATAGGCTGATAAAGCAGCTTGATGGCCTCAAAACCAATAAGGAGCTTACGGAAGGCGGCTACAAGAACATTGTTTCTCAGCTCAAAAATTCAGATGATGCTAAGCAGCTTTACAGCGCATCTTCAGATATACTTGCCAAAGACATAGAAAAGCACACGCAAATTCTTGGGTCCGGCTCAAACCCGCTTGTAAACCGCCGTATACTTGGGCCGGATGGAAATACTCTCAGTGACGCCGAAGAAGAGTTCTTAGGGGGGCTTGTGAGGCGGGTTGGGGCAGGTGATGAGATAAGCAAAGCAGACGTCCGGGTTGTAAAAAGGATATTTACCGATTCAAAGGGCGAGATAGACGGCGAGTGGCAGAATTTTGTGGAGGTATTTCAGGACACTCAGGCGATAAACGAAAACTTCCGCCAGATGGAATCTTTGTCAAGGCATCTCCTGGACGATAACAAATTACCCACCACAGAAGTTGATATTCGCGGCACGACAATAAAGGCGGGGCCTCAGCCGATAGAATATTCCCGCGTCTATCTTGATGCGATAGAAACAAGGCGCTTTGGGCTTCCCGCAATAGCTGCATATTCAAGCGTCATGGGAGTCGAGCGGCTTGGGCAGATTGCAAAGTCGGGGCTTATAAGAGAAGGCCGTTGGGCAACTACGTCGTACGGGGCTTCGTTTATGTTCAACACGCTCGAGGTTTCGCTTTTTGACCAGGCGCAGTACAAGTTTTATCCCTGCTCAGGAAACGCGCTCTGCCTGAAGTCTGCAGTTAACCCTTCGATAAGCATTCTTCCGCTTGATGACTGCAAGGCAGTTGGCATAGACTACATCGAGCTTGACAAGACCCCTGCGGACGCAGCACTTATATCTGGAAGTTCCAGCTCCTGGAGCATTGCAACGCTAAACAGTTTTGGCACAAAGCTTTTTGGCGGAAAGACCACCTCTAAGTTCTACACCGCAAGCCCATGCTCAGGAAAGGTGAAAATTGAGAGGACTGCATGCGACTGCATAATGCAGGAGCAGTATTATATTGACACTTCTTCGCCGGACATCTTTGAGGTCAAGTGCACCATCGAAGACTTTATTGGAGATGAGGTGCGCCTGAAATGCACGCTTACTAAGAAGAGGTCGTATGCAAGCTTTTCCGGGGAAGCGGAAGTCCTTGACGAAAACCTGCGAGTGCTTGTGCCTCTTATCTGCAAGGATGACCTTGGAAGGTGCGACCTTTCTTTTGACCTGACTGACTCGGGAATGGTTACCTTCAGCGTCGGAAGGTGGGATGACTACTTTGGGGAGTATTATGCAGACCTTTCCGAAAAAACACGTGACAGAATAAATCAAATTAAGGATACCAAGGGTGACCAATGGCCTTCGGGAGATGGTACCCGTGAGGATGAGCTTTCTAAGGTGGATAAGCTAATGGATACTCTTGGAGAGTGGGACTTTGTCCTTCCACTCGAAGCATCAATCGTAAACAACCTGGACGAGGCCAAAGGCAAGGAAATATCCTTTGACCCGATAGTTTTGCCATCAGTTCCCTTCAAGTACCACACCTGCATAGACGAAAGCCAGCTTTGGCTCAAGTGCGCGCATTGGGAAAATATCGGCGCTTCAAACCTGGTGAAGGACACGCTGGACGGAAAGGAAAACATCAAGGCAAATGAGTGGTGTTGCCTATCATGGGTTCTTTCAAAGGAAGACGGCTCGTCCAGCCCGATTCAGGGCGAGGTTCTGCACTTCGATTCCTGTGAGGAGTATAGCACGCTTACCTTTCCCTTGGTTCGAAATAACCTTGGCTCAGTGATGGGTCTTGACTTTGCGCCCATAGGGGGTGAAATTTATATAGAGCCAGAAGTTGAGGGCACTTTTCGCGGCGGGACATCAAGGGCTTTTAGGGCTTATGGCGAAGACGGAAATGAGGTTACTTCAGGGCTTGTCTGGTCTGAAGGCACAGCCGGCGTCTGCCAGAGGACAAGCACAAATGACATTGGAACGTACCTGGCTACCGGTGAAGGGGCTTGCAGGATAGATGTCCAGTATGGCGGCAAGAAGGCGTTTTACATTGTTTCGACAGTGGACTCCATCGAATGGGGCTTTGACACGGAAGCCAAAGCAAACCTATTTTTGGACTCAAATGCCCACAGGATACAAAACCAGCTTTCCCAGTCCGGTAAGATAATCCTGCCAAAAAAGTCCGATGGGGGACAGGACATAGACCCTAACGGAGAAATTGGAAAGCTTTACTGGTACAACCTTCCTCTGGTTTTTGAGCAGGGTGAGAAAACCCCATGCATCAAGATAAAGTACTATGCTACTGATGAAATGGGCGCTGGAAATGCAGCGACCGGCTTTTGCTATTCTTCCCCAACTGCCTGGGCGGATGTAAAGGCGGGTGGTTGGGTTCTGGCTGCAACAGTCATAGATATGGGGCTTGAAGTGGCAATTGACATCACGACCGCGGGAAGCGGTGCCGCAAGCGGCATCGGCGGGTTTGTAAGCTGCATGGCAGGAAACTTCATAATGTGGTACGGCGAACAGGCAGTGTCCGAAGAGAAGCAGGAGGGCTACTGGCCAAACAACATCTATTTCGAGAATTATTTCACGGACTAGCGCCGCAGGACCTAGTGCTGTTTCTTAAATTATCTGAAAAGCCAAATTATGGAAAAAGCAGTTGTGACTCCGTGGGAGGTGAAGGGAAACATAGACTATGATGCGCTTATAAGGGAGTTTGGCGTTTCGAAAATAGATGGCAAGATGCTTGAGAGGATACAGAAGCGCACAGGAGCGCTTCACCACTTCCTGAGGAGGGGGATTTTCTTTGCCCACAGGGACTTGGGCTGGATTCTGGACGAGTATGAAAAGGGAAACAAGTTTTTTCTTTACACAGGAAGGTCTCCTTCAGGAAACACCCACATAGGCCACCTTGTCCCGTGGATTTTCACGAAGTGGCTCCAGGACAAGTTTGGAGTAGAGCTTTATTTCCAGTTTCCCGATGATGAGAAGTTCCTGTTCAAGTACGAGATGACGCTTGATGACACGAAAAAGTACACTTACGAAAACATGCTTGATGTTATAGCACTTGGCTTTGACAAAAAGAAGACTCACTTTATCGTAAACACGCGCCATGCAAACCTTATGTATCCCGAAGCCCTGAAGGTTGCAAAGAGGATAACCTTCTCGACAGCAAAGGCGTCTTTTGGGTTCACAAACGAGACCAATATTGGGGCAATTTTCTACACCTCCATGCAGGCGGTTCCTGCTTTTTTGCCATCCGTCCTGAAGAAGAAAAACCTCCCCTGCCTGATACCTCATGCGATAGACCAGGACCCGCATTTTAGGGTGTCAAGAGATGTCATTCCAAAGCTGGGCTACTACAAGCCCGCGTCAATCCAGTGCAGGTTCCTGCCGGGACTTGCTGGAATGGGGTCAGATGGCAAGATGTCTGCCTCAGACGCAAAGACTGCAATCTACACGACTGACGACCCGAAAACCGTAAAGAACAAGGTAAACAAGTATGCTTTTTCTGGCGGGCAGCCGACAGTCGAGGAGCACAGGAAAATTGGGGGAAACACAGACATCGATGTTCCGTACCAGTGGCTGACCTTTTTTGAGGAGGACGACAAAAAGCTGAAGGCAATTCATGACGACTACCGCAGCGGAAAAATGCTGACCGGAGAGATTAAGGCGATTCTAATTGACAAGCTTAATGCCTTCCTTGAAGAACACCAGAAGAGGCGTGAGGCAGCAAGAGACCTTGTTGAGGATTTCATGCTCAAGCCATAGCCCAGGCATTCAATTTTGCTAAAAATCAAAAAATAAGGGTCTATTTGAGTTCTGAGTAAGTCTGGCCAAAGATTGTCATTGCCGTAAGCCCTGCTATGAACGAGCCGATGAATGGGCCGATTATAGGGACCAGGGAAAGTACCCCCACGATGAGTAGCCCGTATATACTCGCCACAAGCCATGAAACAAGATATTTCACGCTGAACGCTTTTCTAAGTACCTCTCCAATGCCGAAAGCCGAGCCGAAACGGTCTGCTGCAACATATTTCATTATTGCCATTGGAAGGATGTAGAGGGCGAAGAGCAGCAGAACTGCCCCGAAGGCCATTCCCATTCCTGCGCCAAGGAGCGCTCCCGAGTTTACGCTGGCGCCAGTTGCGATGCTTGTGAAAATTGAGACGAGCATTGCACCGCCGGCCACTGCCATTATTCCAAGAGGTATGAGCATGTATATGAAGGCGATTGCCAGGGACAGAAGGCCTTTTATGAAGAGGTTTCCCCAGTCCTTCCACTCCGGCAGGTCAAACTTCCTTCCCATCGCGCTTTTTGCGCAGTTCAATTGGTAGCCGATAGCAATGAAGTTTATAATCGGGACTATGTTCAGGACGATTCCAATAAGCAGTTTGTTGAAGTCGCTAAAAGGTCGCTTTATCGCTTTGGTAAAATCTACCATAAGTGATTGTATCCAGCTATATAAAAAACAAAACCCGTTGCATGCAGGCTATCTCTTCTTCTTTGGTTTTTTCTCTTCCTGGACTTCGGGCTCCTTTTTCTGGCTTTTGGAGTCCCTCAGGTCTTCCATTTCAATCCAGGTGACCAAGAGCCCCATAAGGACCAGAAAAGCCCCAAATCCGCCGGCTAAAAGTATCAGGAGCGCGTCAAACGAGGAAACCCCGTCAGAAACATTTATATAGCTCCCAAACACACTCCCCCAGACATACCAGGCAAGCCCTGCCGCTGTTACAAGCAAGCCGATTATCAGTTTTACCCATGCGTTCATAGATATAATTGGCTTAAGAGGTTAAATACCTTGCCTTTGCATTTTTGAGGGCTAAACGGTCAGTTCCTTTATCCTAAGGTGTGCGCGGGCTATGTCCTGCTTCAGTCCGGGTATGAATTTCAGCCCGTCAAGCTCCGTGGCCTTCTGGATTTTCCATTCAGTGTGCTCTTCGCTGATTTCCGGCCCCCTTCCATTCAGAAAGCTCTCCACCTGGCAGGCAAACCGGACTCCCGGAATCTTCACTTGTTTCTCGCCCAGGGCAGGTATCTCATAGGCAGCCAGGGCAAAGAGCGGCTTTATAACTGCCCCGAATTCTTCCCTAATCTGCCTTTTTATGGCCCCCTCAAAGCTTTCCCCGCTTTTGACCTGTCCGCCGCCGCACTCCCAAAACCCCGGAAAAATGGCTCTTGAAGCGGACCTTTTGGCAATAAGGACCGAATCCCCAAGAAAGCAGATTCCCGCCACGTGGACTTCCAGCTTATCAGTGCCCTCCTCGCGCATAAATTACTTATACTTAGGTATTGTGCTTAAGAATATTAAATTTTTATCAAAAGTTATGGCACTAGCAAGTATCCTGGCGAAGTTGTGGAAAAAACCCAAAGAGAGCCCTTTCTGGAAAGACCGGCTTATAACCTGGAGAACACAGGGCGCGCTTGTCAAGATCGAGGACCCCACAAGGCCTGACAGGGCGCACGCGCTTGGGTACAAGGCAAAACCCGGATTTGTCCTTGTAAGGGCAAGAATTGACAAGGGCACAAGGCGCAGGCCAAGGGTTAAAAAAGGTCGAAAGCCGCTTAAAATTGGTACCAAAATTCCTGCAAAGAAGTCAAAGCAGTGGATTCTTGAGGAAAGGGTGGCAAGGAAGTACAAAAACCTTGAGATTCTGAATTCTTACTGGGTTGGCGAGGACGGAAAGCACCACTGGTATGAGGTCATACTTGTGGATAAAAACCACCCCCAGATTCTGGCAGACAAATCCATCAACTGGATTGCCGAGTCCCAGCACAGGGGAAGGGTCTTCAGAGGTCTTACCGGCTCCGGGAAGAAGTCCAGAGGCCTTCTTAATAAAGGCAAAGGGGCCGAGAAGCTTCGGCCTTCACAGGCAGTTCACAGGGGAAGGGGCAAGTAATTGCAGATTTTTTGACTTTCGTCAAGAGCTATTCTATTCTTTGTTTCTCGTGTATTATGCCTCAAATGAAAAAGGAGATTGTCAGAATTCCCGGAATAGCTGTTCCGCCAAGCCCATTCAATCACGCAGTCAAGGCAGGCAATTTTATCTTTCTTTCGAGCCAGCTTTCCGCCGACCTGACAGAGCATAAAATCCTTGGAGGAACTATCCAGGAACAGACCCGCCAGGCGCTTGAGAATATTAAGTTCCTGCTAGAATCATCTGGCTCTTGCCTGGATAATGTTGTCAAAGTCGTGATTTATATGAGGGATGTCAAGCGGGACTTCAGGGACATGAACGAAGTCTATAGGAACTACTTCAAAAAAGGAGAAGAGCCTGCCAGAATAACTGTCCAGGCATTGTCCCCAATAGACAAGATAGATATTGAGATTGAAGTGACTGCGATACTTCCTGACTAGAAGGATTAGTTTTATGAAAGGTCTATTGTCTTGTAAAGACCTCTTGGAGATGATCTAATATTTTTTCGTCCAGGGGGTGTTTTGCATGACTGTTGACAATCGTTATTCTTTCGACACCATCTATCAGAATTGCAGAGCAATTAGGGTTGTTTTTGAGTAGGTTATCGTCCAAGGGAGAATCATATTCACTGGTTAAAGTGTCTAAATAACTAAATGCCCCGGGATAGTGACAGCAAACTATGAGAAGTTTAGAATTTTCCACTCTTTTGTCTTCAAACTGGTCGCTTTTTTCATTCAACGCCCGTTCAATAACCCGATTCAGCCTATTCCGTGCAAGCCCTCCGCCCATAACACTTAGTTTCTGTCCTCTGACCACTTTACGCTCAAAGGTATTCTTTTTGAGTTCTTTTGTTGAACGGGCAAGAGGTTCTTCTGGCATATACACCTCAAATCCAACAATCTTTTCATTGAACCTAATAAAGAAATCCCCGTGTTCTTCATTTTCTTCCCGTTCTCCTTTGAATATATAATTATAATATTCTTCGGCAGTTTTATGCAAATCAATTTTTCCAAAGATTTTTGTCCCTTCGGTTTTTTCTACCCTGACTATTACAAATTTTCCTGGAGGGCAAACCTTGTCAAGAATAATCTCCCTATGGGCAAAGTTTTTTCCAATTCGCTTTTCTGTGATAAGCGCTTCGCCAGTCCAGCCAATCCATTTTTTTGTTTCCACTTCGGCGATTTCTTTTGCAAGCATGTGGGCAATTTCGCTTCTTTTTTTCAATACTGAAGAATCCAGCGGCTTAAGCTTTTCTGCAGGAGTTCCATGCCTTTCGGAATACCTGGAGATATTTATCCAGTCGGGTCGGGTTTTTCTCATGAGCTCAAGGGTCATCTCAAAGTCTTCCTTGGTTTCTGTCGGGTAGCCAACGATAAGGTCTGTGCCTATCGTGGAAAGCGGAAAACTCTTTCTGATTTTCCGCACAAGCTCTTCAAACGCCTCTGGCTTGTAAGGCCTATTCATGTCACTTAGGACTTTGGCTGAGCCAGACTGGACCGGCATGTGGAAGAACTTAAAGACCCGCTTATCAGAGCAGACTTCAAGAAGAGGGCCTATTATTTTTTTAAGCTGGTTAGGGTTTAACATTCCAATACGGATATAGTATTTTCCATTTGCCCGAAGGATGTTTTTGAGAAGATCTGAAAGGTCAGTTCCTAGGTCAAATCCGTAGCAGGCATTATCCTGGCTTGTAAGCCATATCTCAGTGCATCCGGAAGATACGGCATCCTTTACGTCATGGACAATGCTTTCAGGGCAGTATGACAGAATAGACCCTTTTGCTATTTTTGTCCCGCAGTAAGAGCAGTTTCCAAGGCAGCCCGATGAAATCTGGACAATTCCTACAAGAGGATTTTTTCTCTTTCTTGGAAGACCCGCTTTTTCTTTTCTGCAACTTCCGAGAAGCTCGGGTCGGCCTCCGTCCAGCAAAGCCAATGCTGCTTTCTTTATCTCCCCGATGCGGTTTGTGGATAAAAGACCTGCATTTGGTGATGCCTTAGCCAGTTTGTCCCGGATTGCGTCAGGCATGCACCCGCAGACCAGGATTTTTTTGGAGGGGTATTTCTTCGAGAGATATTTCAACCGGCCAAGTATCCTGTTCTCTGTTGTTTGCTTTACGTAGCAGGTGTTTATGATGATGAGCTTTGCATTCTCGATGTTTTCTGAAATCTTAAATCCGGATTCCTGAAGTATTCCCGCAATAATTTCACTGTCGGACTGGTTTGCGGAACAGCCATGGGTTTGTATGTAGAAAAAAGTACTGGTGTGCCCACTTGGATTTACAGGTTTCATAGTATTTCTTTCCTAAGCGGATTTATATATACTTTAATATAAGTATATATGGGCCTTTTAGCTTCAAATAGCAATAACGCTTTTAGGAAGGGTGTTTCACCAGTAGTGGCCACAATTCTTATGGTCATGATAACCGTTGTTCTTATTGCCTTCAGCTATACCTGGCTTCAGGGCACAATGGAGGGTTCCCAGCAAAGGACCAGTGAAGTAATATCCAACACAGAAAAGCTGAACCAGAAGGTCGCAATCACCACGGTTTATCAGGATGGAGGGGCAATTTATTTTGAGCTTAAGGCGCTTACCACGAATTCTTATAGCGTAAACATGACGGGAACAAGCTACTATATAAATGGTGTTCCAAAGGGTCCGGAAGATTGGACGGGGGGCATAAGTGGCGGTGTTTCCTGTATGGACCCTGGCCTGATGCTGGCTCCAGGCGCGAAATGCTATGGTATGCTTGACGAGGACTGTGGAATTGGGGATGTGTTCAAGGTTTCGATCGCATGGGGCGCAGAAGACTCAAAGAGCATATCCAATTGCAGCTAACGATTTTTCTGAGTTATGGGCTGTTTTTATATCAAATAGCTACTTATATTATGGCTTCTTTTGAAAAGAATCTTTTTGTCAGGCCGAAAAGATTTCGTAAAGGTGTTTCGCCGGTTATTGCTACAATCCTCATGGTGATGGTAACTGTCTTTCTGGTCTTTTTTGTCAATGATTACCTGAGGGAATTTATAACGACTGCTCAGGCAGGGACTGACAGGCAGATGGCTAAAAACGAAATGATGAGCCAGAAATTCAGTATTCCAACTGCGTATATTTGCGGCTCCAGGATTTGTTTTGAGGTAAAGGCAATTGGCACAAATGACTATGACCTGCCTATGGAAGGTGCGGGCTACTACTTGTCCAATGTCCCTATGGAGCCAAGAGTTTGGTATGGCCCAGAAATAGACGGCCCCGACTGCGCAGATAATCCCGTTCTTTCGCCGGGAGAAAGCTGCTATGGAAGCCTCAACGCAGACTGCTCTGACGGAAACATATTGAAGATATCCCTTTCCTGGGGCATGGAAAACTATAGGTTCATCTCTGGGTGCTAGCCGTAAGGTTTGCTTTTTCTGGCTTCTTAGTTTTGGTTTTTTTCAGATAAACATTTATGAAACTAAAAGAACTGCTGGCTGGTGTGCTTACTGAAGAGGAGATGAAGTTTGCCCCTTCTGCCTTTGACATGGTCGGCGACATTGCAATAATCTGGATTCCGGATGAGTTAAAAAGCAAGGAAAGGGAAATTGGGGAGAAGCTATTGTCCTTCAAGAACCTAAAGACTGTCCTGAAGCGTGAGAGCGCTGTTGAAGATGAGTTCCGGGTAAGGCGGTACTCTCTTCTTGCGGGGGAGGACAAGAGAGAGACGATATATGTTGAGTATGGAAGCCGCTACAAGGTTGATGTCACTAAGGCCTATTTTTCCCCTCGCCTTGGAAACGAGCGGGAGCGGATTGTGGGACTTGTGCAGGAAGGCGAAAAGGTTCTGGTTATGTTTGCCGGAATCGGCCCATACGCAATCCAGATTGCAAAGCGCGCAAAGCCGGAAATGGTCTATGCCGTCGAAATAAATCCCGAGGCCGTGCGCTACATGGAAGAAAACGTGCGGCTTAACAAGGTCGGGCGGAGGGTACGTTTTTTCTGCGGTGACGTCCGGGAAGTCGTGCCAAAGCTTGAAGAGAGGTTCGACCGCATAATAATGCCTCTTCCAAAGGATGCAGAAACTTTTCTCGATGTGGCAAGGGGCGCTTCCCAAGACGGCGCAGTGATACATCTCTATGTTTTCGCGGAGTCCAGGGAAGATGCATTAAGCAAGGTTAAGGAGGATGTTGAAGTGCTGGATGTTGTCGAGTGCGGCACATACTCTGCCAAAATCTCAAGGTATTGCGTGGATTTTAAATTCAGGTAGCATATATCCAATCCGGACTTGAAGTTTCTCAGAAAAAGCTGCTTTTGGGGAAAATAGTCGCTTAAATACCATTGCTCTTTTAATTATGGCAAAATCGGCACCAAACTCGTCCAGGGGAACAATAATTGCAGCATCAGTTGCATGTCTGGTGATTGGGGCTGTTATTGGATACTTCCTTCATGACTGCGGAGACTTCAGCCGGTGCGACAGCTTTCAGCAGACTTCCTTTGTAGTGGGATGTTACACAGACCTTGCAGTCAAGAATAAGGACACTTCAATCTGTGACCGGATTCCTGGAGACTTTTATACAGAAACCTGCTATGAGGAGGTTTCGAAGGTTTTGATGGAGGAGTCGGTTTGCGAACAATTGACGGATTCTTCCAAAAAGGATGCCTGTTATTTCCGGGTAGGCATTTACAAGAAGAGCGCTGCTTTATGTGAAAAGATCTTCCTGCCTCAGCTCAGGTCTGACTGCCTAAGGGATGTTGGGGCAAGTGGAGAAATTTCGTCCGGTGACGGGGAAACTGTGCAAAACAAAACCAACCAGACCCAAACAACAGGGACTTCTACAAGCGTGGCACCGGGAGAGGAAAATGCAGGGATTGATTTGGCAATACCGTCAGTTTACCAGTGCGGCTCAGGCATATGCTTCCAGATAAAGACCCCGGTTTCGAACAAGCGGGACTTAAACCTCAGCGCAATAAGGTACTCTGTTGCCGGCTCTCCCAAAACTATCGCATACTGGAGCGGAACAGGCACTGCCTGCGCTTCTCTTGAGGCCCTTACTCCGAACAAGAACTGCTTTGCAAGGATAGAAGACACTTACTGCCTGAAGGGAGACCACCTGACAATAAACCTCACCGGGAATTCAAGCATATCGGGTTTGATTAGCGGCTGCAAATAGTTCAGCTTTGATTGTATTTTGAGAACCAGTTTTTTCGGCTAAATTATCCTTTTAATCCTGACCGTCGAAACCATCAGTATAGAAACAATTAGCGAGTATGCGATTACCGCAAGGGGGCTGGTAAGCCCTCCAAAAATCAGGATGGGCACAAAAAGCCCGTTGAAGGTAATCGGAAGGCCGATGAAGGCCTTGCTCTGGTTTGTCACATTGTATCTTGCAAGCCGAAGTTCTCCTGCAATTGCTATAAGAAGCGGGATAAAGAACAGCTCGAAAGGAAGGTAGGCCATGAGGATTACTGCGGGGGCTGCACCAAACGATATCATATCGGAAAGAGAGTCAAGCTGCTTTCCCAGTTCCGTCTTTTTTTCGCCTCTTGCGACCTTTCCGTCAAGAACGTCAGCAACAACGGCCAGGAGAAGCAGGACTGCAGAGGTGTAGAGTTCACCAAAAAAGGCAAACCTTATCGCGAGAACGCCAAGAGAAAGGTTCAAAACTGAAATAATATTTGCAACCTTTCCCATAATTATGGGATTTAGAAATGATAAGCTAAAGGCGATGAAAAAATATTCCCTGGCGCTTGAAGAGGGCAAGGTGGATAGACCCATTATCGAGATGATTAACTACATAAATTCCCTCACTGACTACTATACGACTTCAAGCTGCTCAGGAAGAGTTATTTTCCTTCATGAGTTTGGAAAGAGGAAGGTGGACAATGAGTTTATAGTAAAGGAGCACGAGAAGGTAAACCCTGACGACTTCCTGAATGCAAGCCCGGAGGGCCTTGGCGGCAGGGTGTGGCTTAAGCAGGAGCCCTTCATAATACACATCGCATCAAGGACCCTGACCGAGGCGACAAGGATGCTGGACCTTGGCATAAAGTGTGGGCTGAAACACTCGGGTGTGTTTGTCTTCAAGCCGGAAAGGTACGTCCTTGAGCTTAACGGGACACCCTCCATGGCGGTTCCGGTAATGGAGGGCGGCAGGCCTCTTGTGCCAAAGGAATACCTGGTTTACCTCCTGAAGCTTGCTGACGAGAAGCTCCAGAAAAACAAGGACTTTCGCTTGAAGTTCGAAAAAGGGCTAAAGGAGTCGATTCGCTAAGGTTTCCCTCCAAAGGGTATTGTTTCCAATATATCCTTAACAATAGAAAAGCATATATAGGCATATAACCTACTATATTTAGGTGGTAACTATGGTGGAAGCAGAAAACTTAGTATCGGACGCGAAATCGCTTATTGGCGATGTCGCTAGGGGCTTTAGAAATGAAACCCCCGGAGGCAAGGCAGAATACGCAGCGGCAGCTACAGCCCTTGTCGGGGCTCCTTATTCATTTATGGGGCTTTCCGATGTGGCATTGACCGGAACTTCAACTCTTCCTTACTACGATCCGGTTCTTGCGCTGACAAACATCTGCATGATTTATATACTGTACCGGCACTGGAAAAGGGAGGGGCTTGAGGGCTTTAACATAGCGCCTAAATCCGCAGGCCCAAGGCCATATTCTTCGGACCTAGCAGCCCTTCCAATAGTTCCTGAAGTCGCAGCCCTGTCGGGTGTTCCTGTATGACTTAGGGGTGAGTTGAAGATGTCTCTTGGGTGCTGGGCAGCTAAACGGGGGGTATATGTTCCGAAATATACGGAACTCTGTGATGGGGGAGATAGACCTTCCCTCTGCAGGATGACCTATAAAACCAGTATCTATGAAGCAATCACTGGCTTGAGGGCGGGTGAAATCAAGAATGCAGGAGGAACCTGCTCTGCAAAACACTATCATGGTCTTGAGAGCCATACCGAGGCATTGCAGGTACATCACCCGCTGATAAGAGGGACTGCGGCTGAACTTGCACGGGGAATGGTTTCTAATGGAGGGGGGTGCTGTCTTTGTGAGACCCGTGTGCCCGAACCGTGGAAGATTCTACCCACTAAAGATTCAGTTTCCAGGGAAATTGTGACTGAGATTATGTATTCAAGATTTCCCGAGTACTATGAATTAAGAGGAAAAGGGCTTTCTGCTGAGGAAGCATTAATAAGAATGGGCTATAAGCAAAGGATAGTCAAACCTCTAGAGCCCCTCATAAGCGAACTTAAGGTGCTAGATGCGTCAGTTCGAAAAGCTGTTGATAGAGAGATGAATCAGCAGTTGTTCAGTCCCTGGAGCTAATCTTTACGGAGAACGGGCCATGCTTAATGGCTAGAGATTTACTAAATTATGCTCTCGAAAAAAGAAATCGCGCTTGCCAGGATAAAAACCCTCTTTTGCTTGGCTGAAGAGGAGGCAAAGAGGGGAAACCCTGAGCGTTCCAGGCGGTATATAGGGATTGCAAGGAAAATCTCGATGAAGGTCCAGGAGCCGATTCCAAGGGACCTAAAGCGCAAATTCTGCAAGAAGTGTGACTCCATCCTTATCCCCGGGCTTACGAGCAGCATAAGGTTAACCAGCCAGACCGGGATGATGGCTATAAAATGTTTTAGGTGTAATAATATTAAGCGTTACCCTTATAAGAAATATGGAAGAAATGAACCTGAAACTGGCGGAATTGTCGAAAAAACTGAAGAGTGAGAAGATTGTCGAGATGCCAGAGTGGGCAAGATTCATAAGGACAGGAGTTTCCCGGGAAAGGGTGCCCCAGGATGACGGCTGGTGGTACATAAGGTCTGCCTCCATATTGAGGAAAGTTTACATAAACGGCCCTATCGGGACAGAGCGGCTGGCCAACCACTATGGCGGAAGGAAGAACCGGGGTTCGAGGACAGACAAATTTTTCCGCGGCTCAAGAAAGCTTATAAGGACAATCCTGATACAGCTCGAAAACAGCGGTCTTGTCGAGAAGTCCAAGACAAAGAGGATGGGCAGGATTCTAACCAAGAAGGGCGCAGACATGATTGCAAAAGTTGGCTTGGAAAGGCCCTAATTGAGGTTATCCTTGCTTTGGGTGTAATTTTGAATAAAACTATTTATACTTTTAATTGATATTACAATTAGGTGACAACTATGAAGGGAACAAACTATCAGCTTATGGGCGTTCTTGCGATACTATTTTCTATATTCATTTTGGGCGCAATTGTCGGCACAGAGCCGCTCACTCTTGCAATATTCCTTCTTGTCGGTGGGCTAGCATTCCTTGCAATAACAACTAAGGATAACTTCGCTGTGATGGGCTTTACCGTGCTTATTTTTGCGCTTTTGTTCTATGTGACGTACCCTGTGCAGCCAATCGCCGCGATAACGATAGACAACCCGCAGAACTACTTTTCCACGCTGATTGTGATGGGAATTGTCCTCGTTGGCCTTCTTTTCGCATTCAAGGCGACAGGAAAGTAATTTGAGGTAAATCGGCACAAGCGGTTACCTGGAAGATAGTTCTTTTAAGCTTTGAGGTGCATAAAAGGGAGCCCTTGATTTTTAAGAGTATGCCTCCTTTTACGATTACTTCTGCTTTGGGGTATCATGAAATTATCTGAAACTCTTCTTTTCTTCAGTGTTGCTTAATATTCCTAGTAGAAAATAGGTTATGCTATCGCAAATCCCGATTGATTTGGCAAAGGCGAAGAGAAGTGAAATTGACAAGGAAATCCTCAGGGCAGGCGTTATCGCCGAGCTCGATGCAATAAACCTTTACGAGCAGATGGCGGCAATGGCTGAAGACGCCCTATTGAAGAAGCTTCTCCTGGACATCGCAAAGGAGGAAAAAACGCATGTAGGCGAATTCCAGGCACTTCTTCTCGAGAAAGACAAGGAGCAGGAAAAGGAGCTTGAGGAAGGAAGAAAGGAATTCGAGGAGATAAAGGAGGAGTAATTGCTATTTTGGTTTTTGGTTATTTTTGGCGTTATAGTGCTATCTTATATGGTTCTTACCCAAACTCCTGCATTTGGATTGAGTTTGTAAGAGCCTCCCTCTACGTTAACTGAACCTAGGTCTCCCAGATAGATTCTTGGCCCCTCCAATACTAACGCTTGGGTGTAATCCGGTCTTATGCTAACCTTTTCATTAGCACCTCGTCCAGTAAAGTCGACAGCTGCCCGAGTCCAGTAAGGGGTTTTTGATTCAGGTTTCAAGACCTGGGCATAAGAAACCATTTCCTCATCGGTTTTAGCAGGTCTTGCAAGCATTACGCTGGCTCTCAGTGGGCCTGTGGCGATTCTCCTAAGATCATTGGAGGCATTATATGGGCGATCCAAGGTTACACCATATACTAGAGTGTTGGTTCCATCAATAATTTGGGAACATATCCTTCCATGTTCAGGCCTTCCGGCAGGCCTCTTTTTCCACTGAGGCGCGCCTGCTTCTGGGTTTCCAGCTCTGCTTTTATCTTCACATTTATGTGGCTGGAATCCACGAATATCCTTACGCCCGCCAAGGTATTTTTTCGCCATATTTTTATAACTTTATAGATATATACTTTTTAAAAGGGCTGGCGGTTACATATGTAATGCGCTTACTCCTTTGGTTTTCTTCCAAAAAGGCAGTACTTTCTCCTTTCCAGGTCTTTGCAGGCCTCAAGTATTTCAAAGCCCTTAAAGTCCTGCCTTAAAAGCGCCTTTGTGTAGATTAAGTGGGGAATTCCCTTTTCGTGGCCGTCCAGCGGAATGTAGGTGTTAGGCGCCACGGTCTTGAACTTTCCAGGCAGGCCCGCCCTTGGAGATAGCCGGCGCCGTGAGGCAACTGTCACGAAGATAAGCCCTCCGGGACTGAGGACCCTCTTCATTTCAGAGATGCAGCCCTGCACCTTTTTGCGGTAGTTGTGGTTTATCGTTTGCGTTGAAACCACTGCATCAAAGAATCCGTCCCTGTAGGGGAAGGGTTTGTAGCAATCCCAATTTTTGAGCTTTGCCTTTAAGCCAAGCGCCTTTAGCTTCTTTCTGGTAAGCGCCAGACCTTCTTTAGCATTATCCAGCCCGTACACCTCAAAGCCTTTCTTTGCCAGCAGGATGGTGTGCCTTCCTGAGCCACACCCAAGGTCCAGGACTTTTCTGGCATTCATTTTCTTCAGAATTTCAATAACGTTCTTCATTTCCGGAATTGGGTCGTTCAAGATGTCTTTTTGGGTTTTGAATATTGAATTCCAGGTTGGCATAATATACTTCCAGCGGCAGATACTTACGAGTAAGCCAATTAGTCTAGAAAGCTATGGAACAGGAGTTTAAGCTGTGCACACTTGTTGTGTGACCACATTGTACTTAAATTGAGGTGATCCAGCCGCACGTTCCCGTACGGCTACCTTGTTACAACTTAGCCCTCCTTACAAAGCCTAAGATTGAGATTCCGAATGACCAGAAAATCTCTCTCGAGACCCTATTCAGATGGCTTGATGGGCAGTGTGTGCAAGGAGCAGGGATACATTCGTCGAACGATGATGACGTTCGATTACTAGGGATTCCGCCGTCATGAGGGTGAGTTTCAACCCTCAATCTGAACCTGGGTTGGGTTTAGGGATTGGCTTCACCTTACGGTGTTGCAACTCACTGTCCCAACCAATGTTGCGCGCGTGTAGCCCAAGAGATTCGGGCTATACTGACTTGCCGTTGCCTACTCCTTCCTCCAGCTTGCGCTGGCGGTCCTGTTAGAGTACCCCTTCCGGTGGTAACTAACAGCGTAGATCTCGCTCGTTGCCAGACTTAACTGGACACCTCACGGCACGAGCTGACGACAGCCATGCAACTCCTCTCAGCTTGTCGGGTAAGCCCTTTGGGCTGACCGTCATCCTGCTGTCTCCCTTGGTAAGATTCTCGGTGTTGAGTCCAATTAAACCGCACGCCGCACCCCTTATGTGCTCCCCCGCCAATTCCTTTAAGTTTCACTCTTGCGAGCGTACTCCCCAGGTGGCCCGCTTATCGATTTCTCTACGGCACGAGCCGGTCCCTACAAACCAACTCACGCCAAGCGGGCATCGTTTACAGCGTGGACTACCGGGGTATCTAATCCCGATCGCTCCCCACGCTTTCATCCCTCACCGTCGAAGCCATTCTAGTCTGGTGCCTTCGCCATCGGTGGTCCCTTTGGGATCAACAGATTTCACCCTTACCCCAAAAGTACCCCAGACCTCTCCTGGTTCCTAGTCCAATAGTATCTCTAACGGCCTCCCAGTTAATAGGAGATTTAATCAGAGACTGATTTGGACCGGCTACGGATGCTTTAAACCCAATAATAGCGGTCACCACTTGTGGCGCGGGTATTACCGCGGCGGCTGCCACCCGTCTTACCCACCACTTATTCGCCAACGGCTTTGGTGTTGGCAAAAGCTTAACATTGCTGCTAAGCACTTAGATTCCCCCTGTCGCACTTGCGTACATTGCAAAGGTTACGCGCCTGCTGCGCCCCGTAGGGCCTGGATTCATGTCTCAGAATCCATCTCCCGGCTCTAGCTCTCACCACCGGTACTGATTATCGGCTTGTTGGGCCATTACCCCAAAACAACAACCTAATCAGTCATAGCCCCATCCTTAGTTCAAATTGGCTCTTTCCAGAACCCCAATCCTATCTCCCTTTATCCCCAGTTTCCCGGGATTATGAAAGGCCTAAGGGCAGGTTAGCTATGTGTTACTGAGCAGTCCGCACTACAACCCCCGAAAGGACCATAGTACTCGCATGGCTTAGTCGGATTCTAATAGCAGTGACCTCTGGCAGGATCAACCAGAATTCTGCGGGGTTTAATCGCTCCTCGTTTTGCTCCTCCTGTTCCATAGCTGATTTTACTCTAGCTACTTCATTGCTTGAGTTAGGTTACTCAAGCTCTCATTAAATTATAGGGCATTCAAAAATTAATAAGGCATTATTACCTTTTTCCGGGAAGTTGCCGGAAAAATGCGCCAGATTGCCAAATATATATCGTTTGCCTATAATTATTAATGGAGTTTAGGGCTTACCTTATACTTTTGCTGGCGGTTTCTTTCATCCTGATAGTCCCTTGCATTGCTGAGGATAGTGAAAGCTGGGTAAAGGTGGATCCTCTAAAGAGCACCTCTTTCAAGGTTACTCTGGCAAATCCGTCCGATTCTCCGGTTGTTTACTCGCTTTTCGTAAAGGGCTGGTTTGTATGGGTATTTATAACCGATTCCCAGGTTGTCCTTGAGCCGGGCGAAATGAGGGAGGTTAGCATTGTGGCTGCCCCCGACCTTAGTGTGGCGCCTGACATATATGCCCTCGATATCATGGCAACTTCCCGGCTGGACAACTTGAGCCGCCATATTCTTTTGGAAGTGACTAAGCTTAATGTCCCGGAAGAGCCGAAAAGCGAGCTTCTGGGGGCAAAGTTTGACCAGAATGGCTTTAAGCTGGACGTTTACACCACAGAGGGGCTTGCCCTTGAAGCGGTTCTTTCCCTGAATAACACCCCAATTGAAGAGTTTACTGAACTTATTGGCCCGGGAAGGGATTCCTTTAGCAACCTTCCGGATTTTGAGGGGCTGGGGACAGGAACCTACTCGATGAGCTATGCTGTCCGCAAGGATGAAACTGCACTTTTTTCTGGCCAGGAATCATACTACTGGCAATATGGCTCGAAGCTTCAGGTCTACGAGGAAACCAAAGATTCCCTGCTCGCATCTGTTACAACCGTGACACTGGTCAACAACGGAAGGGGCACTGAAACCAAAATTTACGAGCTGGAGACAGAAAGCTACCTTGAGCCGCTTATAAGCTCTTCAGAGCCGTTTACAAAGGTGCGGGAGGGCGGAGTTACAAAATATATCTGGGAACTTTCCGTCTCAGGAGGGCAGACCAGGACATTTACCCACCAGTACAATTACCACCTCATCTTTATCGGCTTTTTCGTGGCTATCTGCCTAGTTGTGCTGCTTGCCATGATACTCAGGACTGAAGTGGAGGTCAAAAAAAGCGTCATGGGAAAAATCGTACACATAAAAAGTGACACTGAGATAAGAATCTGCCTTGAGGTTACAAACCGTTCCTGGCGCGAAATCCGGGACCTTACCATTGAGGACTTCGTCCAGCCGATTTTCAGGATAAAGCGCCGCTTTTCGGGAGTCGAGCCGGTGGGTTTTTACAGGAAAGGCGACGATATCAAGATTGTCTGGAAGATTCCAAGCATCCAGCCGAGGGAAGCCAGAGTATTTACCTACACGATAGTTCCAAAAGTCGGGCTTGGCGGCACTTACCAGTTTAACATTGCTAAAGTGACTTATCACGCAGGCGGCGTCAGGAAGGCGGTTTACTCGAACCAGGCCATTGCAGGCAAATGATGTCTAAACTAATTTTAAAAAAGGCCTTTAGATTATGAAAGGCGAATTGGCGCTGGACATGGTTGTCAAATTTCTGATAATACTTGTTGTTGCGGCAATCGTAATAGGGCTTTTCATGAGGTTTTCTGGCGACTCGAAAAACGCGGTAAAAGACCTTTTTGGACCCGACAAGAAAAAGCTGCAGACAGACTTTCCAAAAACATATGAGCAAAGCACTTTTTCTCCAGGAGGCATCGCCCAGTATATAGAAAGCTGCTATGATGCCCTGACAGAGGTAGAAGAGGTTGAGCAAAAGGATACTGTTTGCTATGTCCTTCTGGCAGATTCCGATTTTTCCGGCTTTACAAGTGTCGATGCGATAAGGAGTGCAGTTTCGGCAAAGATTAGGCAAGACTTGCACTTCAAAACAGACCTGACGCAAACACACCTTAAGATAGAGTTCAAGGAATTGGGGGATGAAATAATTGTAAGCTAAACTATGAAGTGTGAACTTACCCGGGAAACGGTGATTCTTTTTTTAGTTCTTGTTGCTGTTGCAGGTATAGTGAATGCATATTTCATAGTAGGGCATAACGACCTCAAGGGCCGCATTCAGAATCTTTTAAACCCTTCTGGCAGAGTCCAGGAATTTCCAAAAATTATTCAGGAGAAATCTTTTTCGAGCGGGGATATTGCAGGGTATGTTGAAAACTGCTATGATGCTATTTTGAAGGTTCCGGAAAGCCAGCGGGAGGATACAGTTTGCTACCTTCTGACATCTGGCTCTGAAATAGGACTTTCTGCAAGCCCTCTTGAGATAAGGCAGCTCTTGCGGATTGAGCTCCAAGAGAAGGTCTACCTTCCTTCCAACCTGTCAAGAGACCACCTAAGGATAGAGTATCTCAACACCGGAAGGCAGGTTTTTGTTAGCTGACAGATAATCTAGAGACTAATAAAATGCTGTTAAGTTATGGTGGAGCTTGCATTTAAAACAATAGCTGAGCTTATCGTTGCCCTGTTTGCCGTTGCTTTCTTTTTGCTGATAATAGAGGGCATGCTCCCGGGCGCAACCGGAAACACTTTTTGCGGCATAGGCAATGCAATTTCAGCCCTTCCAATTCCTCACCACCTGAAGCCATCACTTGACCAGTGCGGACTTAAGCACACTTCGGCAAGGCAGGAACTCCAGTACCCTCTTGACGATGCCACGCTCCTGCAGTATGCAGAGGAGTGCTGGGAAAATAATGACGAGGGGATGGGCGGAATGACTTACACCTGCTATGAGCTTTTTGTCTGGGAGGTAAGCGGAACTATAACGGAAGAAACGTTTACTTCACTTCTCGAGGAAAGGGGGCTTTGCGATACAATCCCAAACAATTTCTTGGATGTGGAGAAGTCGGGAACGGACTGTGGAGCTTCAAATCGCCTCCTGTGGAAGATTGGCGACATTTCCGGTGAAGAGGTAACAATAATTGTCAAGTACAATGCATTTGACCATCGCCTGGAGATTATTTAGGTCCGGCTTAAGGTCTTGCTAGTACTTATATTTGGATATTGGTTCGATATATTATGGAGCTTGAGTCTGTTGCTTTGATGCTCATAGTCCTTGTTTCTATTGCGGTTTCAATCGGATTTCTTACTTCTGTTGGCTCCGAAGCAATCGGATCCCCTATCGAAAAGTTTGCTTCTGTTTTTAGGGAGGCAGCTGGCTCGATAGCATTCGGGAAAAGCTATGATATTTGCCAGGAATACAATGGTAAACTGGTAGCGCAAAAGGATATGGAAGCGATTCTTCAGGCAATGTATGACGGAAAATGCTCATCAAACCAGACAAGTGTCCAGACCAGCTTTTCGCTTACCAAAGAGGATATAGCTGTCCTTATGAAGAGCATGGAGCTTGGGCGAAATGCCAGCCAGATATTCTACCGGCGTGACCTTGAGCCGATTGGAATTGGGGCAGTAATAATCCGGGGCAATCCGGGAAATTACCCGATAAAAATGTGGGACAAGCTTGAGCTTAAGTTTGAGGGAGCGCCGCAGGGTGATATTATAATTACGGTTACTGAAGAAGGATGCGACCCTTATGATGACAATTGTGAAGTTATGTGCTCTTATATGGAGGGGGTATGCGACCCCCTTTGCTACCAGGAGGGCACCGGTGATGGCACACCCTGTGACATCGACTGCGTTGACTCGGATGGGAATGGAAATATATCGGGCGTCGACATGGACGGAATCTGTGACCTTGACTGCTACAATAACTTTTTTGACCCGCAGAGGGCATACGACCCGGACTGCGCCTGGCAGAACGTGAATTCGCCTGACGGGATTTGTGACCCGGACAGCATGGGTGTTGTGGACGGAGTCTGTGATCCGGACTGCGCGGAGAACCTGACTATGTGCGACCCTGACTGCGATGGCGTCGAGTCTGATGGAAACCCCGGCGGCCTTTTGTCGAGTGCCTGCTATGTCTGCGACAAGACGTGCAACGGATTTTGCTCTATGAGTTGTGAGAGGGAAGACAATGACTCCGACTGCCCCAAGGGCTTTCAGGGCTTCAATAACCTTACGGAATGCTGCGGCAATGGAAAGTGTTCTGTGGAAGCGATGGAGGACTGCAAAACCTGCAGCAAGGATTGCCCTGCACAAGGAGTGACCTGCGAAAACTTAGGGATGGTATGCTGCCCTTCATATGCCTCACTTGGAAATTCCTATGGATGCTCTACGGAAATGGGGCTGAAGGAGGGAGAAAAGTGCGCCTGCTCCAGCCAGTGTGATAATTCCTCAGGTCTTTCCTGTACGGGAGGCCACTGCTGTCCATTGGGCTACATGTGGAGCGAGGATGAGGGAGAATGTGTTGACAGAGCGGACGTCCTGATTGTCGCAATCAAGGCCAATATGGGGGTTTATTCTGAAGGGGACATAAGCCGGCTTGAGGACAAGATTGAGGACTTCCGGTCCGCCCTTTCTTCAGATGGCCTCGGCTCAATGTTTTTATACCTTGACAGCGATGAAGTTGAAGATATCTGCGGAAAGAAAGTCACTAGCCCCAAGGACTGGAGAAACATCCGGGCGACGACGGTTCCCCTGATAAAGCAGCTTGATTCGAAGTACCTGATAATTATTGGAGGCCATGCAAGGTTCCCTCAGACTTCAGTTGCCTCGACCGGCTCTGACGCCCCATATGGTGACATAAGCGACAATGGGGATGGCGGAAAGTACTTGATGGATATTTCTGTTGGAAGGTTCCCTGATCCAGCGAAGGGAGATATGGACGTAATCCTGAATGCCCTTGATACTGCAATAGGGCTTCACAAGTCTGGCGGCGTATCCTTATCCAATAAGGTTTCGCCGATTATGGGTTGTGGTGGTCTCGACAATCGACAATGGAACTCCGGCAAGTGTTTTTGCTCGGCCGTTTATGGCTCCTCATGCCAGGCCTGCAGCGGATGCTGTGGAAATCTTGGCCCATCAAGCACAAGCAACAAGGGCTTTGTCATGATTCTTGCACATGGTCCTGGCCCGGCGAGAGAGGATCTTTATTATGGAGGGGGCTTTAATGTAGGCCCAAGCTTTGTCAATGGCATAAGTGTCAAGAATACAGTCTGGATGACTATGGCCTGTGGCGGGGCGCACCTTGCGCTGAAGCAAACAACTTCAGACTCGATTGCAATGACTTTCCTTAAGAATGGAGGCGCGGTTTTTTTCGGAAGCACAGATAACAATCTGGGCTCCCTCGGAAGTTGCTATGTCTTGGGTGGAGACAATTCCATTGGCTCTTTGTATGTTGAGATTGCATTACGCTTTAAGGAGGGCGTCCGGATTGGGGATGCCTACAGGGAAGGCAAAAACGCATATTTCCCAAAGTATAACTGTCCTTATGGCCAGATGTACCACTACCACATCAACTGCCTGCTTGGAGACCCAACGCTGAAGATAAAGAAGGGGTTTAGCGCATAATCTGGCGGCTTCTGTTTTTGGCACTTGCGCTATAGATAGTGCTTGCTTGGAGCACGAGCTACCATATACTTCTGCAGTGTCAGATATAATATATATTCCTTGGTCTCTATTATGGGTACTTTGATAAATCAATACGAAGATTATCCTTCAATGCCAACTCCAGAGGCATCTAGTCAAGCCCAAAGCGGCTCGAAAGATTATACCAAGGTCATCTATGTAGTCATTGGCCTTGTGGTGCTGGTCATGATTTATTTCATATTTTTCTCGGGCGGGTCTGATTCTCCTGAAAGCCATGAGGGTGATGGGATTTGCCAGAAAGAATATGGGGAAAACTGCGTTACTTCTGAGGACTGTAAATGCACAGGCAGCAAGATATGCTCTGAGGCGCAAAAGCTTTGCGTGGACGAATCCACTCAGACCCAGGAACCTGTGAAGAACGATACCGTTGTCCAGACCAATGCCACAGAGACCAAGAAGGCAGCCGTAAACGGAATCTGTGAGAAATCCTTTGGCGAAAACTGCGTAAATACTCCGGGGGACTGCACCTGCAGCGAAGGAGCTTACTGCTCTGATGTGGAAAAGGACTGCGTGATCTCTGTTTGCGGAAACGGCAAGTGTGAGCTTTATGAGGGGCCTGACAACTGCTGCCTTGACTGTGAGTGCTTCATGCCTGGTGAGGTATGCGATGAGGAAAGCCACGCATGTGAGTATGCGGAAATGGCTTTGTCGGATGAGCGGGCAATTGAGCTTGCAAGCCAGTATATAGTCGACCAGGGCATTGACATTGAAGCAACCGAAGTGGAGGGGGTAAAATCTTCGTACGGAAAGCTGATTAAGCTTGTTAAGGTCACAGTTGTTGGAGATGGGGTTGCCCGGCACGTTGGCGTTGCTGAAGACGAAAGCGTGACTGAGATAGTCCTTATTGGCTAAGATGAAGGGCGCACTGGACACGCTTACGGATTATATGTACCTTATAATAGCGCTTGTAATTGGGGCGATTATGTTTTATTTCATCGCAAGGTATTCCGGGGTTTTTGACACGAGTGCGGATGATGTTTTGTTTGGAGACACAAGCCATGTCTCAAAACGGCTTGCTGAAGAGATAGAGCTTTGCTGGGAAAACCATCGCGGCGGGCTTGACCCTTCCTCAGACATTTGCGCAGAAATAATCGTCAATGCGACAGGGAATTTCACCGAAAGGACTGTTACTCAGCAGCTTGATTGCAAGCAGATTCCGAATAATATCTGCTCCACAGGCAACTGCAGCTTTTGCACATCAGAATCGTATGATGACCAGGACAAGCTCAAGTGGTCTGTAGGCGCGAAGGATGCGCTTGTGGAAATCTCCTACGTTGCAGATGGAAGGTATATATCGGTAAGGGACCTTAATGTATTCTCTTCAGATAACGGCAATACCGGAGGAAATACCTCCAGTGCCGGAAATGTGACCGCCCTCATATCTCTTCCCGTGAATGGGACGCAATATGGAATGGACGAAACGATTACGTTTAAGGCGTGGATTTCTGGCGGAAAAGCACCTTACAATTATGGCTGGGAACTGGACGGAAAGCACCTGGGAAACAAATCGGTCATTGAGGTATCCAGCATGGACCTGGGAATTCACACAGCAACTTTGAAGGTAGATGATGCTTTCGGCAGGTCTTCTGAGGCAAGGGTGGAGTTCAGGGTTGCAGATTCTGCAGGCAATGAAACCGTTGGGGAATATTGCATCCCCCTTATTCATACAGGTCCTTCATCAAGCAACCTGAATGTGGTTTTTGTCGGGCATGGCTATGTAGACCTGTCTAAATTCAGAAGCGATGTCCAAAACCACACTGAGTCCCTGCTCTCATATTCCCCGTTTAAGGAAAATGTGAATAAGATAAATGTCTATATGGTCAATCTTTCCGGGGACCTGGGGTGCTACTATAATTGCGCCGGCATTGCACGGCTCATCTGCTGTGACGTTCCAAAAACAAAGACTTTTGCCATGAGGTGTCCGTCTGACCAGATTATTGTTCTCTTTGACAGCGAGACCTATGGTGGGGGAGGATATATTACGGAAGGAATTTCTGTGGTCGCGAGAAGCGAGACAAAAGCAGCAGTGCATGAGTTTGGGCACGCTTTTGGAAAGCTTTATGACGAGTACTCCTATGGGCAGCCGACAAGCATGCCTGAAGAGGCGCCCAACTGCGACGAGAGCCCTTCCTGCACTGACTGGGAGGGGCAGGGCATGGATTGCATCAGGGAATGTTCCTATACGAACTGGTACCGGCCAAGCGACTCCTGCATAATGAAGGACCTAGGGTATGGCTTTTGTTCGGTTTGCCTGGCTCAGATAGAGAGCCAGCTAGATTACTATGGAAATTGAGTTTAAGGTTATGGGGTCGTGGATATTTGGGGCTTTATTTGCTTTTTTGGTGTGTTTTGCCCCTGTACAGGGGGCTTTTGGGACGATTTATGTCGTGGATATTCACTACAGCCAGGGCGAGCTGGATTATTCAGCGGTTAAGCTTGGCAGAGGGTATTTCCCGGAACGGCTTATTCAGCCGGAGTCGGGGCACACCTGTGAAGTCATCTCCTGCTCGGGGGAAGTGCTTTATTCCTTCAGGTATGGCACTAATCAGATCATATTCCCGCCTCCGCCAAGGGAAGGCGAAGACCCGGGAAGCCCTTATTTCGTCGAAAGCTTCAACAAGACCCTTATTGTGCCCTATTTTAGGGACGCTTCCATGATAAAAATTTATGATGAGCAGAATAGTACTCTGGCGAATCTTGACGTTTCAATGTACTCTCCTGCCTGCATAGTTTCTGAAAACCCCGGGTCATCTTTAGAGATCGGTCCAGAGAGTGGTGAAGACGCTCCAGACATAGAGAATGGCGAAACACAGGAAACCAATTATTGGGTGATTGGAATAATCTTCCTAGTAATAATCCTGGCTATTTTACTAATGTGGCGATTAAAGCGCAGAAAGGATTCTGCTCCTTCTGCAGAGAGTTTTTCCGGACCGAGCCCACCCGAGTATGGTGGCTACTAGCATCATGAAAGGCATTGCCAAAGGAATGGCTTCGTGGATATGGGTTGTTGGGAGCGTCTTGTTCGGGCTGATGATTTTTTTTGCAGGATATGTTCTCATAAGCGGCCAGATTCAGAGTGTTTCCGACCGGCTCATTCTTGATGAGGTCACTAACCTACAGAATAGCCTCCGGTCTATGTGTGTTAGTAAAGGAACTGGCGCTTATGAGATATACGATATCTCCCTTCCAGAAAATATCAAGGCGGTTTATGTCGCAAAGGCGGATATGATTCCTGCTCCAGACAAAGTTTCTGTTATGATTTCGGAAAATAAGTCCGCGATTGGAAACTTTTTTTGCTACCAACTTGCTTATACAGATACAAACCTTCCAAAGAAATGTTGGGAATCGCGGTGCGACCTTAACTTTACGTATATAGGGACACCCTCGATGAAGACTACTCTTTCCAGCAGGATTGCCCGCATAATGGGAAGCAATCCCACATATAATTATCGTCTTTCGATAAACAAGACCGGTGAGCATTCAGTGCTTGTTACAGCAGAAACACTAATAAAGTGATAGCTGAGAAATGCTTGTCTGTTTAGGGTGCGCTTACTTCAGCCGTTTAAGGTCTTTTTCAAGGGCTTTTATTCTTGGGCCTGCCATTTCGAAAAGCCCCATGCTGACTTCCTGCTCGGCCATCTCTAGTTCGCTTCTTACATTTGTTGTGTCTTTTCCCTTGCTTTCGGCTTCTCTCACCCTTGCTTCAAGGAATGCAAGCTTCTTGTCAAAGTCATAGGTCGGCTTTTGGAAAATCTTGAAGTAAAGGAATGCCATAACTCCGACAATGAACAGCAGAAGGAATGCGCTTGTTGCAACTACGGTGGGGTTTAGTTCTTTATCGCCATCATCCTGATTTGGGTCATCATCTCTGGGGTCAATGGTTCCATTTTTTGAATTATTCTTTGGAGCACTGATGCATACTTTGTTCTTGGCATCGCAGCCGTACTCGCAGGTTTCTTTTTCGGTCCAGGCATTATCTTCGCATAGGTAGAGGACATTTGACGCGCATTTTTTCTCGCCCTTGGTGCATACTTTCTCTTCTACCAGATAATCCAGCGTTTCCCGTGCTATGTTTCCGGCATCATCGATTGCTATGCAGGTTGCGCTTTTTGCGCCTTCTGATGAGGTATTTATCCCGGTAATTGTTCCCTGAAATGACCCCTTAAAATTGTCCTGCGCATTGCACGTTCCGATTATTGTTTCGCCTTCAAATACCTTCTCCTTGTTTAGCTTGAAGCTGATTGTCGGAGGGGTCAGGTCTACAATTATGCTGAATTCACTTTCTGTGGTGTTAAAGCCATAGATGCTTCTGAAAATTACCTCTGCAAGGTATGTGCCTTCTCCGGGTAGCGTCAGGTTACGTTCAAATGTGCCGTTTGCAGTTATGGTTACTGTGCGCGTAACGTTTCCGCTTGAATTGTATATGTTAATCTGGGTTGTGTTGTGCTCGTTTTCCCTCAGGACAGTTCCCGACAGGGTTATGTTTGTTGAGTTGAACTGGTCGCCTTCAAGCGGGCTTGATATCACGACTTTCTGGCTGGATGACAAGCTTCTTATCATTGCAATCTTTATTGTTTCGTTGTTGTCTTCCTTATCCACGCTATAGTACCTGAGGTATATTTGCTCGGTCAGGTTTTTGTCCGGCTCTATCTTGAACGGTTCCTTGTAGGTTGTTTCAGGAGTGCAGTTTCCATAACGGTCTATGCAGTAGAGAATTCTCTTGCATCCTGAGCCGTACCCGTCTGAGCAGTAGGCGGTTACATTTACATAATTTTCGCTTATCCACTGGCTTGAGTTATAAGCTTTCCCATTTGGAAGCGTTATTGTGATATTTGTGGCAGGCGGCGTAACATCTGGCGCAAACTCATCGCTCAGGGGAAGATAATCTATGTTATTGCTTTCGGGAGGCGGGCCAAAAACACTGAGCGTCAAAAACAGGCCTGTTATAATATCTTTCAGGAAGAACCCAGTGCCGGAATTTTGGCTTCCATACCCGACATCATAGGGCTCATCGCAGAACCCGTCAGTGTCTTTGTCAGTGCATGCTATGGAGTAATCGTTTCCTTTTCCCGACCAGAAGTTTCCTCCAATTTTGCTGCCCTTTGAAGTTACTCTGAGGCCTTCTTTCTTTTCGACGTTCCAATAATTTTTCAGCGTTTCCCCTTCAAACCCAGCTTCTTTTTCGTTGCTAAATACATTGTTGTATATCCTGTTGTCGGAAGAAGAATAGAGCCGTATGCCCATGGTATTATTGCCAATGACATTTCCCTGGATTTCGTTTCCGCCAGAGGAATAAAGGTATATCCCGGTATTTCTGTTTTTGAGGACAAGGTTGTTGTTGATGTGGTTGCCTGTAGAGAACTGTGAAAATATTCCGTAGTCCCACTCAGAAACAATGCAGTTTTTTATGGTGACGTTTTTCCTGCCGTTAAGCGAAATGCCGTAGGTCTTATATGCGGCTTCCTTTCCGGTTATTGCCCGGTTTTTGCAGTCGAGAATGATGTTGTCTGCCTGGATGTTGAGGCATATGCTTCCGCTCGTGTGGGTTATAGTATTTTCGACGGTGTATTTTTCCCCTGCAACATTCAAGTCTGAGCAGGAGGTGACTTCCAGAGGGGTAAGGATGTTGTAGACAGTGCTTGATGCGCTGTTTCCGTCCATGTCGTAGGCGGTTGCGGTTATGTTGTAATAGCCGCCCTTATTTACTTTTAAGTCTTCCTCAAAGGTGCCGTTCTTGGTGCTGACTGCACTCTTTACGGTTTCGTTTCCCTGCATTATCGAGAGGTTGGTATAAGCATAAACGGCATCATTTGCGGTAATCGATATGGTTATTGTGGTATTGTCTACAATCTGGTTTGTTTTCGGGGAATTAATTATAATCGTTGGAGGCACGGTGTCGGAAAGGTACCTGTTGCTTAGTGGAAATGAGTCCCTATTCTGAGGGTCCATTTCGTACGGCTCATCGCAGAACCCATCGCGGTTTGCATCATTACAGGAATCTGAGGGTCCGCCACCGGGGTTTGACCAGTAGTTTCCGCCAATATAAGTTCCGGGAGAGTATATCCTCTTGCCTTTTTCCTTGCTGGAATACCAGGTGTTCTCGTTTGTTCCAATAAAGACCGTGTTGTTGGTGTTATTCAGGAGATTGTTGTAGAAGCGGTTTCTCTCGGAAAAGGAAATTTGCACCCCGATGTTGTTCTGGATAAGCAGCGTGTTGGAGATAGCATTGTTTTCCGAATACGAAAGGGTAATTCCGCGGTAGTTTCCAATTATCCTGGAATTTTCGACAAGGCCATTGTTTGACCCCTCCATGCGGAGGCCGTTATGGAAATTTGTAATTGTGCAGTTTCTCAGGATGAATCCGTCCTTGCTTGCGTAAACTCCTGAAGTGCCCGAGCTACCGCTTCCTGCAATTGCGTTTCCGGCGCAGTCAATTACTACATCTCGTATATTTACCTCGATGCAGTTTTGGCCTGTCGTGAGCGTTATGTTGTCTACAAGAGTGTAGTTTCCTGGGGCGCTTATGATTGAGCAGGAGCTTATATTTGTTGCGTATGCGGGCAGTGAAAACAGCAAGCCGGCAATAATGGCTTGCAGTGCAAGTATCATGATAGTGGGAAAGCTCCGGTTTTTCTGGCCCGGAGAATATGTCAACTCCATAATACAGATTCTTTACAAATAGTTATATTACTGTATTTATGGGGCTTAAGAAGGGCGATGCAGCACTTTCAGAAAGCATGATAAATGTTATTGCCCTGCTGCTGTCCTTTGTGCTCATAGTTCTGGTTGTAAGGGGAATTTTTGCCCAGTCTTCTGAAAATACATATGCCTCCTCTATCGAGCCGATAGCACGTGATGTTGTTTACGCAATAGACCGGACGGCAGCTCTTGCCGGTTCCCAGCAGACTTATTACCAGCTTCCTGAAGGCGTCAATGTAAACCTGACGGTTGACAACAAGATTGTGACGGTCATTTACGACAAGGGAACCGCAAGCAAGACTTTTTCCGGGCTGATTCATTCGGGCCCATATTTTTTTGAGAACCCAAAAGGATTGTGCTTTGTCAAGAACAGGGATGACCGGAAGATTACCATCGTCCCAAGAGAATGCATCTGCCGGTTCAATGATGGTGTGTGCGACCCTGCCTGCCTTCTTGACTTCAAGTGCGACCCCGACTGCAAAACGGAGGAACCCGACTACTTTTGCAGCAAGTACTGCGCCAAAAGCGGGGATAGCTCATGCGACCCCGACTGCTATTCAAATGAAAATGACCTGATATGCGACACGGACTGCATACAGGACGGGGTGGAGGATGGAATCTGCGATCCTGACTGCGCGAATGTGAACAAAACCGCCTGTGACCTGGATTGCTTCAAGAGGTATAATGGGACCGCAGGGTTTGAAGGGGTATGCGACCCCGCCTGCAAGCCGAAGGACTCCGATGGCGATAAGTTCGAGGACGAAGCAGATGGAATTTGCTACAGTGGCTGCTATGAAAAGATGGTTGGGGAGGCGTTGAGAATGACTTCTGACGGAATCTGCGACCTTGACTGCAATGCCACGAATAACGTATGCGACCCCGACTGCAACCTTGACGAGGACTGCGAGGACAAGTGCGCCCTTGTGGGGGAAAGCTGCATAGCCCTCTCCTGCTGCACAAAGGACATTCCTGAAGTCTGCTGCCCAGGGACAAAAACCTGCGCTGACGCAAGCGACATCACGAAGCCCGCCTGTTGCGGCAACGGCGAGTGCGAGGTTTCGCCGTTAGTAAAAGACCTGCTGACTCTTGAGGGAGTTCAGGGGGTAGGATTCACACTTCCCGCCTTTTCTGCTGTTGATAGCTCCCTGAATTGGGAGAATTCATATACCTGCCCGCTTGACTGCACAGCTTCGCAGATAAAAAATAAGGAAACCCAGCTGATAAGGACCTCTGACCTTGTATGCGACAGGACTGTTGACGGAATCTGCGACCAGGTTGACTGCCTTTGGAGAACCGGATACACGACGGGCGGCTGGTCCAATGCCGGAGCCAGTGACGATTATTATTACTGTGACCCCGACTGCTCGCTTCACCCGGGTTGCCCTTATGTCAATGACCGGAAGCAAACTCGGGAAGGAGATGGCATCTGCCTTCCGGTAAAAGATGTGCCTAGCTTTGCCGTCCCTCCAGATAACACTTCAGAGAACCTCGCTCTGGAGCTTCTTGCTGCTGGAAACTGCGACCCCGACTGCAAGGGCAATACCGAGATTTGCGACCCCGACTGTTGCCAATTCAACTCGGCTGGCCCATGCGCCAGTTCCCCCGGATGCTATTGCCCTGTGAGGGTGAATAAGAGCGATAATTTTGATAAGTCTCCTGCCTTTTACGACACAGACCCAACCAACTGGCAGAATGATAAGGTCTACTGGACAGATGGCGCAATTGAGATTTGTTCTGAATCGGTCATCCGGTATCTTGACCGGAGGGGATGGGACATAAAGCAGGTCGAAAAAGACCTGCTCTCCCCGCATCCTCTTGGCTTTGCATTTGATGGCTCAAGGTACTCGACAATAAGGAACTCACAAGGAAAATGCACCCCTGCAGAGGACGGAAGCTTCGTCCAAAATGCAAGCAAGACCATAGAGGCAAATGAGCAATACAACCTTACCGATTCGACCTGCTGCGCTGACTCCTGTGGCAGGTGCGGAAGCGTTGACTATGTAGGTCCGCTTTGCGATGGGATTGGCTTTTGCGGAGACCACGCAGTTGCAATGCTTTCCATTTTAAGGACTCTTGGCGTCCCACCCTATGATGTTTATGCAACTCTTTCAAGCTCGGTAAACCCGCAGTTCAGGCACGCTTATGTCATATACTTCTGTGACCCGGACCTTCCCGACCACCTGACTCTTTCTGCATGCAAAGGAAACGAAAAGAAGTGGCTTTGGTTTGATGCTACCTGGCATGAGATAAAGCCGTTTGAAGGAACCCAATGGTGCGACCACATGTGCATCGCCTACAATGACTATGGGGCATACCCGCAGATTGACCCTTCGATATATGGCTTTGGAGGAAAAGTTGATGATGATACGGGCTACGCATTCCCTCAAAGTGGAATAAGGAAGCTTAATTGCAAGGTTGACCCTTCCTGCATACTTAACCGTGAAAACCCGAAAGGAATGTGCCAGATGATAGGGGTAGAGAAGTGCGTATATTAGCATGATGGCGAAGATTGATAGGATGACGAGAATAAAGGGCCAGATGAGTTTTACCGTAAAGCCGTTTACGATGCTGATGATGATTGTTCTGCTTCTCTTTTTGCTAATGTTCCTGAACTCGTCGGAAGTAAAGAAAGAGAAAGCCCAGCGGGACCTGGAGCTTAGAAGCGCGGCAACGGATGTTCTCTTGATTCTTGCCAACTCTGAGGATTGCCTGGCTTACCAGCTTCCGACAGGCGAAAGCGCCTATGCAAACATAGTTGACGTAAAGAAGCTTGACAGCTTTTCATTGGAGTATCAGGGAATAGAGCCGATGTGCGCAAGGAACTATGACTTTGGCTTTCGGGTGGAAGTAAGCGAGATTGTGATGACTGACCTTGGCTCAAGGGTTGGGAAGACTTGGACCTTTGGGAGGGGAAACTTTTCCAGGGAATATTATGATAACAAGATGAGCTACATTATGCCCATTGCGATAAAATATTCCGAAAAGGAGGTGGGGCTTGGGCGGCTGAACCTTACGGTTGTCGACGGCCAGCTTGACCGGATTGCGGGCTTTCTTGACCGGGCCTGCATGATGGGAAAGTCTTCCTGCAAGAATCAGTCCTCAGCCAAAATCTCGCTTGATTATCCATTAAGCTACTCAGAGGGCGAGCTTTGCATAGGGCTAAAGAACAAGGACTGCAGGAAGCTCCTGTGCGAACTTGACATGAAAGACATAAAATCAAAGGGGACATACCGGCTGGCAACCTCTTTTGAGTATCCTAACCGGCTGATTGTGAGAGTATGAAAGCAAAAGGACAGACGTTTGAGATACTTGGCATGGTAGTTCTTGGAGTTGCTATTATTGGGCTTCTTTTCTTTTTAGGGGTCTTTTCCATGAAGGACTATACGAACACCGCAAAAGACCTGACAGAACGCCAGCAG
This sequence comes from Candidatus Aenigmatarchaeota archaeon, assembly GCA_016932615.1. Lineage (NCBI taxonomy): Archaea > Nanobdellati > Candidatus Aenigmatarchaeota > Candidatus Aenigmatarchaeota archaeon. The sequence continues at coordinate 56,673 of JAFGCN010000007.1, read as the reverse complement.
CTTGAAAGCTTCAAGGCAGGAGTAAACTCTATACTCTACACCACGGAATCACGAACAGGAAAGACTATGATAGAGCTTTTGGGAATAGCAGCAAAGTCTGGAAACACCACAATTTACTTTGGGCCTGGCGTTGGGGAAATCGATGTCAAAAAAGAGCTTGAGTGGAAGTTTGATGCCATATACGGAAAAGGCAACTGGTACCTTAGAATTCCATTCCCAAATGTTTCTGCGGATGTCCAGATTGTTGCTGTTGTAGACACGTCTGCCTCGATGTGCGAGCAGATATATGCCCTTGTGACCGATGTGCCGCAGGTCATTGATGACCTTAGAGCTAATGGAAAGAAAGCCGAAATGACCATTTTCCTTTTGGGGACTCCAAGCTGCTGCATCCAGAAAAATGGCGCTTGGATTCCATTTGATGTGAGAAAGGAAACAAAGGAAACCGATTATTTTCATGTTGTTGCCATGCCTTTGAATTATGAAAATATGGTATGCAGAAACCCCTGCGGAGGACAGGGCTCAAATGATGAGGACTGGGGCGCAGGCCTCGAGTGCGCAATTGCCATGGGGCCTTACAAGGGACCCGGGCAATTTGGCTGGAGAGAAAATGTCATAAAAGTCGCGATACCTATTTCTGATGAGCTTCCTGGCGGAACCGAGTGCGGCTGCCCTTCTGGCGGCTCAAGAACACTTTTTGACAGGGGGCTTAAGAGGGCGACTCAGGATGACGTCTACATATTTGCATTCAGAGGCGATGCCTGTGGGACAATAAAGACTGGGGCGGGCTGCCAGAGCGTAGTTGTGCCCGACAATTACTGTTCGTGCAGCAGAGGAACACTTTCCCAGTGGATGGACGAGATGTCCAATACCACCAAAGGGCAGATGTACGACCTGTCTGATGTTTCTGATTCTGCCGAAACAATAGAGAAGATAATCAAGGAAATCCAGCCAAACAGAGTGCCTTACCTTGAGGCGGGAACGGTGCCTCCCAAAGGCAAGAATATAAGGTCTTCGACAAACATACTTCCCGTCACGGTTCTTGGAAAGTATGTCGAGCTATATGTTTACCACTGGAACAAGTAGCGCTTAAAGTTCCAGAGTAGAGTCATTAGGCATTACCTATATATATTCTCTTGTGAATACTATTATGTCTAGCTTAATGAAACACAGGAAAGGCGTGGCATACTCAGTGGTTGCGATAATTGCATTGGTCGGAGTTCTTGGAGTTCTTGGAGCTCTTAGCTACCAGTCTTCCATGGGCTCCGGGCTTGCGGAAAGCAGCTCTCAGAAGATTGACCAGGACAGGGCTACGGAGAAGCTTGAGATAACAAAATCAATGGTCCTTCAGGACTTAAGGTTTAGCACATTGAATGGGGTAATGGACATAACGAAGAACGGCGGCACGACAAACCCCGACACCTACTGGTGCTGCAACAATGTCGCTCAGCCGGTTACTCCAAATGAGTTTAAAGCGGCAATAGGCACAAATTCGCTTCAGTATATGACTGCCTATGTAGAGGCGCTAAACAAGCAGCCGGTATTGGCAGAAAAAGGCATCTCTGTTTCGGACCCGGAGTGCGTAGGAGTCACTCTTCCAGAGCTTTCGGGATGCAATCACCTCAACTGCAACTACTTTGGCTCGGGCCTTCCGGATGAGCTTATAGAGGTAACAGACCCTGTAAGGACCAATTATAACGGAGCCCTCAACGTTAATGACATCGGCCCAATAAGGTCCACCCACTTCTACAACGTGCTCAGTAAAGAGTTCGAGAAGAACAACCCAATAAGGATAATGTCTGCTTCCATGGCGGGAAACTGCCCAGAGGACGAGCTTACCAAGCTTAAGATCGCTTACGACGACCTCTGCGAGGACCTCAAGAAGAAGCTTGACCCGGACAACCCCGAATACGTAGAATGCAAGATAACCGAGCTTTCATCGCCACACACCGATTGCATCAGGAAGAAACAGGAGGAGATGTGCATGAGCCCTCTTTTACTTCAGGGAGGCGACCCTCATTCGATAAATATCTACCTTGCAGACCACAAGTTTATTCCTTTGGGCGGTGAAGACGGAAAGCCAATGGAGTGGAACATAAAGATGACCTTCACGCTCGATGAGCCGGAATGCGCGCCAGTAGACACGCCTTAGTTGATTTTGATATTTTGAATTGTTTTATCTTTTATATATAGATATGGTTATATTATGAAGAACACCTGGCTGATATTTTCTCTTCTGCTGGTGGTGTCATTAAGCGGATGTACGAATTCTGATTCTGATGGCGGGGCTGGCGGCGGCACGGGGCTTTCTATTGATTATGTGCGCCCAAGCTACAATTATGTTATGTCGGGCGACAGCATTTCAATTGAGGCCCAGGCGACAAACCTGGGCGACCGGAAAATAGACCATGTAGTAGCAAAGCCAATCTACCTTCCATGGGATGGCTTTAACCAGGAGAGAACCTGCGACGAGCTTTACCCCCCAAAATCCGACCTTGAAAGGCAAGGCCAGCCGTGCTATGTAAGCTGGAGGGGCATAAGAGTTCCAAAGGTACAGACCCAGGAGACTTTCCCTGTGGGCGTTCGATTCTATTATGATTATTCCACTGAAACAAGTGCCCAAGTGTTTGCAATAAGCGCAAGGCAATTTGCAGGGCTTAAGGAGAGAGGCGAAGTGCCAATGGCAAAGACAATTTCGAACACTAATGGGCCTATTCAGGTGAGCGTTTCAATAGACAGCGTAATAATTATTCCAACCTCCGGAACAAAGAGAGTTCCGGTTAACCTTAAGTTTACAAACGCTGCTAGCGGCTACCCTCAGTCATTTGATGGGGACGCAAGAAGCTACCAGATTGATTCTGTAGAGGTGAACCTTGAAAGAAGCGGCGGCATGAGAATTGATGACTTAGGAAACTGCGGAAGCGAAATACCTATGAGGGGGGGAGCGTCAGGAGACTGCATTTTCTGGCTTGAGGTGCCTTCGAGTACAACAGACGAAATAGTGGCGGACATAAGGATTGTCTCTAAGTACAGCTATGCGATAGAAGAGAAGCAGACGATTACCGTAAACCCCAGCTTGGAGGATGATGAATAGTAGCATGAAAAATATCTTTTTTGCTGGATTCATGATGCTCCTGGTTGTGGCAACAAGCGGCTGCACGTCTTTTGGTGGCTCAAACAATGAGCCCATTACTTACGGAAGCGGCCTTTCTATTATTGACTTTGGCTCAGGGTATGACTATGTGAGTTCCGGTGATACCATAGACATTGTCCTGAAGGTTCAGAACCTGGGTGACACGACCATAGAAAATGTTGTTGCAAAGCCCTATCGGCTTTCCTGGGTTGGCTACTCAAGCGAGCAGAGGTGCAATCAGCCGCAGCTTTACCCCCCTAACGAGGAGCTTAACCGGATTGGCGACCCGTGCACAATTACCTGGAAAAACGTCCGGGTTCCGGAGATTGGGGAAACTGAGACCTATACTGCTGGAGTTAGGATATATTACGATTATGCAACCATAACAACCGCCAAGGTTTACGCGCTTACTGAAGATGCCTACAAGGGGATGCGCGAGCGTGGCGTTATGCCGGATACGGCAAAGACAATTTCAAACTCCAGGGCGCCGATTGTCGTGGATGTCTTGATGGATAACGTTTTCATTGTGGGCGGCTCGAACGACAAGATTCCAGTTACGCTTAAGTTTACAAATATCGATAATGGATACCCGCAGGGAGACACTTCTGACCCAAGGGAGTTTACGATAGATTCTGTCAAAGTCGAGTCACTTGGGCAAAACCTTGTCGGGAGCGTTGACACCAGCGAGTGCAGGAATGCTCGGCTCCGCGGAGGAAAGACCGGAGACTGCATTGTCAAGATTTCTCCGCCACACCTTAGCTCCGGCCAGGACGTAGAGCTTACGCTCAAAATCACGACTTCATACACATATGTCCTGGAGAAGGAAGAGCCGATACTAGTTCACCAGTCCCTGGACTCCAAGCGATAACTTTGCTTATTGAATATTATTAGTGACTATTATGGCAAAAGGCCTTGAGCTTGACCTGGTTGGGACAATGATTATCGCGCTTGTCGGAATAGCGCTTCTTCTTGCCTTTACCAATAATACAATCCAACAGGCAATGAGTGACGGTTTTTGCTACCTGACCGAAAAAATTGGCGTCAAGCCGAACTGGTGCAAGCCGAGCGGATTTTCAAGACTGACTGAAGAAATCGAGCCGAGGACAACCCAGCAGCTTGCAATTGACCTTGCATCGCGCGCGATAATCTGCTGGCAGGATGCAATAAAACCCGCCCAGAAAAAAGACGTTGTTTGCAGCGAAGTTTTTCTGAAGACTCACCCTGGCCGGCTGACCGAGTACGATTTTACCAAGGTCATGGAAACGCAGGGCGGATGCGAAGTCCTTCAAAACTACCTGCTCGTTGATGAATTGGGGGGCGAGTACGAGTATGACGGGGACTGCGGAGACCAGGACCAGATTGGCTGGGAAATCTACGGAGGCGTTATCGAAAACCAGACGCTCATCAGGATAAAATACGATACAACACAGAATAAGATTCTGATAAAGGGATAAAACCGCTAATCTTTGGGCAGTATCTATCAATTACACATGTAATTGAAACTGTTTTATGTTTATAATCCCGAAGTTAAGCTATTTATATGAATACAAAAATACTAGTCAGTTTACTAGTTATCGGACTGACAGCGATAGCTATTGGCGGCACAATGACTGGAGCATTCTTCTCAGACACGGAAACATCAACTGGCAACACATTTACTGCCGGAGAAATTGACCTTACTGTAGACAGCGAATGCCACTACAATGGAAACGAGTGCGTTGACGGAACCTGGCAGGGAGGAAATGATTACCCTGTTCCTGGAACAGAATGCGAATGCACATGGCTTGCCCAGGACCTGAACGGACAGCCAATCCTAAATTTTGGTGATGTCAAGCCCGGCGACTATGGCGAGAGCACAATAAGCATCCACGTTACCTCAAACCCGGCCTGGGTTTGCGCAAAAATATCCGGCCTCTCAAACGCTGAAAACGGCTGCACAGAGCCGGAAGATGAGGCAGATGGCACCTGCGGCGACCAAGGATTAGGCGAAGGCGAACTGCAGGATGTTTTGTCTTTTGACATCTGGAGGGATTATGACTGCGAAAACGACTTCGATGTAGAAATAGATGAGTACCTTGTCCAGGGAGCAAAGGCAACAGACCTTGTCTGGCCAATTGCCGATGCCCTGACGGGAGAACCAGTCCAACCCGGAGTCAACTACTGCATAGCGGTTGCATGGAGCGTTCCCAGTGAAACAGGAAACATCATCCAGACAGACAGCGTAATGGCAGACATATCCTTTGAAGCAATCCAGCAGAGGCATAATGAGAACTTCCTTTGCGTGCCAGGCACTGAGCCGGTGTGCGGAAATGGAATTCTTGAACAGGGCGAGGAATGCGACGACGGAAATGACGTAAATGATGACGAATGCCGAAATGACTGCACCCTTCCGGGAATCTGCGCGGCAGCGCCTGACGTGATGACCGTTCTCGACAGATCAGCAAGCATTGACACAACTGAGATGAACACCATGAAGAACGCAGCCCACGCATTTGTCACAGCCCTTGACCCAAAAACAGACGGAGCGCATATGGGCCAGACAAGTTTCTCAACAAGCGGAACACTTGATCTGCACTTAACCAGCGACAAAACAGCAATCGACGCGGCAATAGATGCAGTATCTCCTGGCGGAAGCACAAACCTTTATGAGGGAATCTTGCTTGCAAACCAAGAGCTTGAAGATGCCTCTTACGACAGGGATGACGCAGACTCCCCGGACTACATGGTCATAATAACTGATGGAGAGCCAAACCTTCCAACAAGCCCAGACACGCCAAGAAACATGGCAAAGGCGCAGGCAGATGTTGCTGATAGCAGAGGCACAAAGATATATGTCGTAGGGGTTGGAGTTAGCACCGACAATGCCGACTGGCTCAAGGCAAATATTGCAACCGACTCTACATACTACTTTGACGCAGGGAATTTCAACGACTTGCTGGAGATACTTGAAGATCTTGCAAACTGCAGCAACGGCGACTAAGTTTTGTTTTATTTTTTCTCTTAATTTTTCTTACTCATTCTGTTCAGTTTGATTACTCCCGGATAAAATTCATTAAGCCCGATTTTTTGAAATTACTGCCAGATAAGACTTCCAAGAAGTATCCAACAATTACGAGCGTAATGGAATTATTTTTTCCTTAAATATTGTAGAGGACAATCTATTTATATGAATACAAAAATACTAGTCAGTTTACTAGTTATCGGACTAACAGCAGCAGCTATTGGCGGAAGCATGACAGGAGCATTCTTCTCTGACACTGAGACATCACAGGGCAACACATTTACTGCCGGAGAAATTGACCTGTTGATTGACAGCACCTGTACTTACAATGGAGATCCTAAGGAGGAATGCAGCTGGGAACTCACTGACCTTGAGGCACAGAAGTTTTTCAACTACGCAGACCTTAAGCCCGGCGACTATGGTGAGAACACGATAAGCATCCACGTTGACACAAACCCTGCATGGGGATGCGTGGTTCTTACAAAGACAAGCGATGATGAAAACGGATGCAACGAGCCAGAAATCGATGATGAGCCAACTTGCGAGTCTGATACAGATGGAGAGCTTGGAGCAAACCTCAACTTCATGATTTGGGCAGACATTTGCGATGATGAAGACGATGCAGTCCCTGGAGACAACATCTATCAGGTGGAGTGCGATGAGCTTTTGACAGCAGGCACGGCAGACGCAATTTCAACAGTCAAGTGGACTCTTGCAGACGCAGCAGAGAACAACGTGGGCGGAATTGATGGCGAGCCATTGGACCCAACCAAGACATACTTTATAGGCGCAGCATGGTGCCTTGGAACCATCGAAGGTGATGGATACTGCAATGGCCTGCCTATAGACAACAGCGTCCAGACAGACAGCTACACAGCAGACATCTCCTTTGAGGTAGTCCAGGCAAGAAACAACGGCAAATTCCTTTGCAACCCAGTAGATTAGTCCAACATTTTCTTTTCACTTTTCAGCTTTTTTGTTTTCCCCCTGTGGCAGGAACGTCTGCAAAAACCATTACAATAGCACTACAAACCACTTTGCATATATAGCATCCCCGGCTAAATATATTTAAGCATGGTGAGTTCAAGAGTTTTAGCCGGTGTAATGTTTGTTGGTCTAGCTTTACTTATCCTTTCAGGCACGGCCGAAAAGCCGACAGGCGCTTTTATAACTGACACGGAAAGCTCTGCGGGGAATTCATTTTCGGTGGCGGCAGTTTTTCCTTCTTCTTGCGGAAACGGGGAGGTCGAAGAAGGCGAAGAGTGCGACGGAAACCTGGGCTCTTGCACAACTCTGTTAGGATACTCCGGAATGAGGGGTTGCACAGAAAGCTGCCTTTGGGATGAATGCATAACCGATGAATACTGCGGCGACGGAACAGTAAACGGGCCTGAGGAGTGCGATGACGGCGTCAATAATGGCGTGAATTGCCTGTCGGACTGCACTCTTCCAAGCATGTGCTCGGCAAGGCCTGACGTGATGCTTGTGTTTCAAAGGTCTGGAGGCACGTCCGGCGATATGGACACCTTAAAGGCAGCAGCTCATTCCTTTGTTGATAACCTGACTCCAGAGCTGGATGGGCCGCACATAGGCCAGGCAAGTTATGCTGATGAGGGAACCCTGGACCAGATTTTAACCGGCGACAGGGCGGCAATCGACGCGGCAATAGAGCTGCTTGACACAGGCAGCAACACAAACCTTTACGGAGGCCTTCTGAACGCGACAACTGAGCTTACAGGACCTAACGACCGAAATGATGCCGGGTCGCCGGATTACATGATACTTATCGCCGACAAGATGCCCAACAAGCCAGGCAACCCTGGAACGGGTGAGGCCGCCGCAATAGCCCAGGCCGATGCCGCAAAGGCCGCAGGAATAAAGATATATGTCGTATTCGTCGGGACAAATGCCGGGTGGATAGACTGGTACAGGACAAACATACCCACCGACACGACCTATTTCTTCAGTGCGTCGGATTACAGCGGGCTTGAAGCAATTCTTTGGGGCATTGCGCATTGCCAATCGCCTTAATCAAGTCGGCTCTGCCATTTGTTTTTTCTGCATGAATGAAACAACGGACGGCGTGCAGAAGCATTACAGGACACTTACGAGAGGTAAAGTATATATTGGCGGTTTTTCAAGATAGTTTATGAGACTCTCTTCCCAGTATCTCGTCGTTTTTGCAGGCATTCTTGCAGTGGGAATTCTTGCCCTGGCTTTTGGGAGCATGGAGAATGTTACCGGCGCTTTTTCAGTTGACTCGATAATGTCTGGGAGTGGATTTTCATCCCAGCCATTTACTCTTAACGTGAATCTGCTTCCTTCGCCCAACCCGGAGGCCTGCTACCAGATTATCACAAGCAGTGAGGAGGACACCGTAAAGGAAACCGGAGAAAACGCAGTTGAGGCATACTCCGGAAATCCCGCCTGGACCAGCATCCCCGGAGCGAAATGGATATGGAAAAGCTATTATGTTGAAAATCCCAGCCGGGACGAGACTTATACTTTTGTAAGAAAGGTTACTCTTACGGTTCCGCCGAAATACGCGATGATTGAACTCGCCGCGGACAACACTTATGAGCTTAGGGTCAATGGGCTTTTGGTAGGCGCAAGCGTTTTAAACACAAATTACGGGTCGGTTCGCACTTACAACCTTCTTGGAAGGATGAAAGCAGGAGAAAATACAATTGAGATAAAGGTTAAAAACCGGGCTGGGTTTCCCGACCCGACCAGGAATACGGCAGGGCTTTTGTACCGGATTAATCTGACTGAGGAGTCATGCGGGGGGTACGGCATCGACATCGAAGGAAAGCCGACCTTCATAGTGGAAGACGTTAAGCCGGGAGACACTGGTGAGGGGCTTTTTTCGATTTCAGTCAGTGGCCAGGAGGCATGGGCTTGCCTTGTTGTCAGGAACAAACAGGACCTTGAAAACGGCCTCATTGACCCCGAAGAAGAGGCAGGCGACACGACTTCGGGCGAAGACCAGGGCGAGCTTTCCGGTTTCATAGAGCTTTTTGGGTGGATTGACACAGTTAAGGATGGAAAATACGGCCTGGGCGACACAAAGCTTTTCATTGGGCCAATAAGCAACAAGGTTACCTCCTTTCCAATAGCGGACCCGACAAACAACATGGTTCTTAGAAGCAATGTTCCAAAGAGGGTAGGCCTTCTCTGGTGCTTTGGGCATATAACCGTCAGCGGCTACAGCGCTGAGTGCGACGGAACGTCTCACCAGAACAATGTCGCCCAGACGGATTCGCTCATTGCAGACTTGTCTTTTTATGCTGAGCAGAGACTCAATAACTTTAACTTTAAGTGCAGCTCGCTAAATGAGAAGTAGTTTTGAATAGGCCTGATAAAGGAAAGGGTAACTTGAGGTATATTATATTATGGCAAGCAATATACTTAAATTTGGCGCAGCAGTAGCTGTTCTTGCTCTTGCAGCATTCATTGCATTTGGCCTGCAATCCCAGGGCATTCAGTTCAGGACTGTTGTTTCCGGCTCGATGTCTCCAGCCATTAACGTAGGGGATGTTGTTGCCATAGCGAGGGTAAATGCGTCAGACCTCAAAATCGGCGACATTATTACTTTTGGAAGCGCCGGAACCTACACTACCCACAGGATTATAAACGTTACGCCGGATGGCTTTTTGACGAAGGGTGATGCAAATGAGGACCCTGACATGGAAGTAACACGGCCCGGCAGTGTTGAAGGAATAGTAATATTTTGTATTCCTTACCTGGGTCATCTTGGAAATTTCGTAAGGACTCCAATGGGCTTTGCGCTTTTCATATTCATTCCGGGGCTTTTGATAATCCTAAATGAATTGGCAAAAATCAAAAAGGAAGTAAAAGGCAAAAAGCATAAAGTCCCACGGCTTGAATACAGGCATTATGAAAAAAATCCGATAAAGGCCGATATAGAGCCAAAACCAGAGCCACTACAAAAAACAGTTCACAAGAATTTTGGGCAGTATGAATCAATCCGCGAGGAGCTTGAGAAAAAAGAGCGTCAAAAGCACGGCCAAGATTAGCCAAATTTTGCGGAGGCGTTATCTGGGAAATGGCGTACCTATAAATCTGGACCTGCGCCGTAAAGAAGGGGTTTTCTGCAAAGCTTCCTGTGGGGCGGATTCAGCCCTTTAAGAAACTATTCTACTAATGTTATGCTGGGGTGGCCGAGTGGTCTAAGGCGCCAGCCTGGAAAGCTGGTCTCCGCAAGGAGGCGCGAGTGAAGCTTTATTCTTCCCGAGGAAGAATAATGCCTCAACGTCAAAAGAAGCAGATTCCTGCAAAGCAGGAATATTACTGCTAAATTGGCTATGAGGTTTTCCGCGATTTCAAATCTTGCCCCCAGCGTTATTTTTATCGGTTAAGTATCTATGGAAGTCTTCTTCTGAAGGTGATTCTGCAGAGTGGCTAAGCGGTTAAAATATTCCACTGAGGTAAGCTTGCTACGAGGTTAAAATACTCAATAAGGCAAGACTGAAATTCCCGTAGGTGGCGATCTCTTCCAGTGTAGTCGACAGACCTGAGTCCAGGCACAATCACCTCGACAGTGGGTATGGGGACGATTGAGGAGAAATCCATAACATATATCATATGCCCCATGGACTCAAGAATCCTTGAGATTTCATTAATCTCATCATACAGATCTTCCCTCTCCAGGCTTTCCATACTGCTGAGAGGTATTGGCTCTTGTGACTCAATCTTGATTGTGGCACTATCTTGTCCATACCGTCTCGTAGCGGTATCTTCTTGTATGGCTTCTGTTATGGCTCTCATGGCTGCTTTTGCTGGGCTTGGAGCAGTTCCGTATCCAGTGCTATCGTGTAGCCTGCAGGCGACAGTGGGGACTGGTATCGGGCGGCTCCACTTTTGTATGATTGGTCTTGCAGTAACTTCCTGGATTTTTGAAAGCATTTCTGCGAGGGGCTTGCAGGGAAAGCCTAGCTCGATAGCGTTTACTTTTGAATTTAATGTCTTTATCTCCACAATATTGTGTCTTTCGATAACTTCACAAAGCGCCTGAAGAACAGCTTCCTCGTAAGTGTTTCCTGAGGCAAGCCCATTTGACCCATTGAAGTACAGGTGCCATAAAAATGGTAGATATCTCTCCCGTTTATCGGTAAGGCAGTAAGCTTTCATAAAATGCATTTTTTTGCGTTTGATAATCCTTTCTGCACTTTTCCCATAAAAGCTAGGGTTATGGCTGTAAGACAGCATATATTTGATATCTATAGTGGATTCTGAAGGGATAGTTTCATGAGCCCTGAAGATTGTTTCCTTGTCTTTTGCAAGCAGGCGTATTGCGTTTCCAGCATTTACTCGTTCCACCCACTCCATAAGAGCGCTGCACTTCGCCTGGCTTTCAGTCGCACCTTTTCCGTGCGCCTTTCCGCTAAAGACTAGGGAAGAATAATCCTTGGAAGGATCGGCAGAAACTACGCGGTAGACGGGAATATTTGCCCTGTTTTCCAGCTTTTCGAAGACGATATTTAGTCCTTGCCCCTTTAGGACCCGAGTCACTCTTCCGATAGTGTCTTTGGGCGTTTCTGCCTTGTCGGTGTCGTAGGTATATTTCTTTAGGCATTTTTTCAGGACGATTGGCTTCATAAATCCAATAGTTTTGAACTCTTATAAGTTTTGGAATATTATGAACAAATCGCCTCTCAAGTGCCCGAAGTGCGGCTCTACAGAGCTTAGCCCTTACCTGGGAGGCCAGGACAACCAGTACGACTGCCTCGATTGCGGCTATATTGGGCCAGTTGCGGTAAGGAAGCCAAAGAAAACTGATGAATAAGCCACTTAGCCAAATTGCTTTTTTGTGTGTCTTTTTTTGCTTGCCCTACCCCTGGCTTTCAAAGTCTCCCAGCTTTGCCTGCTCTTTTTCGCCACCAAGCGACCGGCTCATCTTCTTTTCCTTGTGGTAAGCCGTCCAGTAGTATGCTTCATCCCGGGTGTCTTTTGCAACCAGAACATACAGCTTTCCCTCGACAAGCCGCGCAACCCTCCCCCTTCTCTGGATGCTCCTTATTTCTGAAGGGACCGGCTCGTAAAAGACGGCCGTTCCAACGCCTTTTATGTCGAGCCCTTCCTCGCCAATGGATGTGCAAATCAATACATTAAAGAACCCATCCTCAAAGTCCCTGATGACGCTTACCTGCTCTTTTTGAGTCAGGCCGGATTTCTGCCCTATCAGGAGTGCGGGCTTCACACCCTCAATGCGCTTCAGGTTAAATAGTATGTCGCTAGCTGTGGCCCGGTACTGAGTGAACACAATGACCTTTTTTTCGATTTCGCTTTTGACGATTTTTTCAAGCTCATTCATTTTGGGGTGGTCGGGCAGGTTTTCCGCACGCTTTAAAAATCCCATAAACTTGGGGTTATTAAGCATGCTGGCTGAGGCCTTGGTGCTTTCGGTTTTCAGCTTTTTGAGGTATTCCCTGAGAGGCGCCGCCCCTTGAGTTTCAAGCAATTCAAGACAGTAGTCCAGCTTTATCAGCTCGGCTATTTTTGACATCGCTTGGAAGAGACGGGGATTTTTCGTCTGGCTTGCCTTCTTTGCGTAGAAATTCTGGAACTCCAAAAGCATCTTCTTGGAGAACTTTTTTGTAGGAACCGCGCCCATTGAACAAAGAGTATCGGACTTTGACGAAATTATCTCCTGGAGAAGTTTCTTTGCCTCAAGGTATTCTGCTGGAAGCTCGACCTGAACAGTATTCATTTCCCGGTCTTTTACATACTGGGAAACATCAGAATCTTTTTCAGAGCGAAATTCAACTGATTCTATGAACAGGTTTTTCTTTATTTCCTCGACCCGTGCAACCCTCCCTCCAGGAGAGGCGGTAAGCGCGATAAGAAGTGGATTTTTCGCCCGCCCCATATAGTTTTCTGCAATGTATGTGTAAGCATAGTTTCCGACAGAGCGGTGCGCTTCATCAACAATCAGCAGGACAAAATCCTCGAAATTTAGAATTCCGCTCTTCAGGTCATTTTCAATAGTCTGGGGCGTTGCAAATATAATTCTTGAGCGCTGGTAGTGCTTCCCGCGAAGGTCCGGCCTTATTGTCCCGGTTATGACTTCCAGGTCTGCAAGTTCAGACAGCTTTTCAAAGGTCTTCTTGTGTTGCTCGACAAGCGGCTTTGTGGGGGCAAGAAAAAGGACCTTTCCATCCACCTTATTGAGCCGCTCGGCGACTACGAGAAGCGCAATGTTCGTCTTTCCCATTCCGGTAGGTATCACAACAAGAGTATTTTTACTTATCGCGCTTTTTGCAATCTCGACCTGATAGTCTCTTATCTGCAAAGCCCCCTTTTTAATCAGAGGATGCTCGATGAACATAAATGAATCTGGAATAATAATTCATTTCTGATTTTGAGGTTTTGGCCTGCTTTTTAAGGGCTATTTTGCGACAGGGTGCAGTATTTTTTTGCCTGCTCTATTTGTTCTGGGGTCGGTGTATTTGTGATTGCACCTACGTAGGTCTGCCACAGCGCAGGGTATTTTGGCTTTCCGTCAACGTGTGTTGAGAAATCTGTTCCCAGGTAGCCAAACATCCTCCACTTGTTACACTCGCTGTAGGTTTGCGTCAGCTCGGTTGTGCTGTTTGTAGGGCCTTTTATGGAGCCATTTACGAAAAGGTAGGACACTACGAGAACAAGGAGTGCTATTAACAATAGAATCACGTGTTCTATGGTCAGGTTGCCTTGCCTCATAAATAATAGCTATAGAAATACAGTATATTTATGAAGGGCATCGAGCTTACCGTAAACAGCATAATTATTGTTGCTCTTGGAGCAATTGTTCTTGTCTTAAGCGTGCTTTACCTTAGCGGGTCGATGGGACAGATGTCAGGTTTATCGGTTGAGTCCGCCTTAAACGACGGCTGCAGGAAATTTGCCGAAACTGGTATGGACCCCAGTGCTTTAATGCTTGGCGACATAGATGATGATGGCGCATCAGACACTCTTCTTCATGCATGCCGGCTGTCCATGAAGAACATGGCCCTTAATTCTGACGAGTGCAAGCAGTACTGCCGCCAGAAGTTTCCGGGGCTTGTTCCTTGATGATCTTCTGTTTTCTGTACGAAGGTTTTAGAGGCAAGCTTAATTGGTGCAGGTGGGCAACGGAATGCTGGAGATTCAAATAGTCCCCTCCTTGAACCCGGCCATTTTTGAGGTTAGCGCAGGTATATGAGGTAATCGTTATAATACTGGACAAGGTTGCTCTTAAAATCCAGAAGATGCCTCTCTTGATTTCTGAAATCATAGCATTTAAGCCCAGGAACAACCACCAGAACCGTAGGCACAGGTATCTGTAGGGAGATGTCCCTGACATAGGTCTGGTACCCCATGGAATTAAGGGTGCTGACGATTTCCTTTATCTCTGAAAGGATATCCTGCCTTTCCAGACTTTTTATTTTGCTTAGCTCTATCTTTTTATCCGCCGGAGGATAGATTATATTTTCCTGCGGCGGAAGGCAGTGTTTTTCGTTTATCGCATAGTCCTGAACCATTTCAGTTATCGCTCTTATGGCAGACTTTATGGGGCTAGTGCTGGTTCCATAGCCCGCTCTGGGTCCAAATCGGCAGTGCATTGTAGGTATTGGTATCGGACAACTCCAGTCCTCTATAATGGGGGTTATTCCTTGTTTGTGAAGCACCTCAGACATATCTCTCAAGGGCTTATAATCGGTATCTAGCACTATTTCTCTTCGATATTTTAGATTTCTCAGCCTTGTTTCAATGACATTATTACGCTCTACGACTTCACACAATGCTTGAAGGATTGCTTCCTCATAAGTATTCCCTGCAGCAAGTCCGTTTGAGCAGTTGAAATACAGGTGCCAGAATATTGGAAGGTATGCCCCCTCTTGTCCGGAAAGGCACTGGAACTTCAGGTAGTGCATTTTTTTATGTCTCAGTATCTCTTCTGAGGCATTGCTTTTAAATGAGGGGTGGAAGCTGTAGGACAGCATTTCTTTCGGGGCGATTCTGGAGTTTGTACAGAGTTCATTATAGCTGCAATGGACCATCTCTTCGCTGTTGAGTAGTCTAGTTGGGATTTGCCCTGCGTTTACTCGCTCGACCCACTCCATAAGGGCGCTGCATTTTGACTGGAAGCGCGTTGATCCTTTTCCAGAAGAGCTGCCTGAAAATAGATATGAGGAGTAATTTCGTTCGGGGTCGGTGGACATCAACTTGTAAAACGGGATTCCCAGTAGGCTTTGGACTTCCCTGAATTCTACTTCTATATGTCTGTCTTTTAGTATGCCTAGTACATTTTCCAATGTTTTTTCGGGCAATTCTGCCTTGTCTTGATCATAGGTGTATTTTTTGGGACAAGCTTCCAGCATTATTTGTTGCATAAAATATATATGCAAGCTAAGCAGTTAGTGTAGTGGAGGTCACTAGGCAAACCGGAAATGTCCGGTACTTTATAGGTTAACTCTTTAATCTATTATGCTAAAGCTTCATAAATGCGAACTTTGCGGGCAAAGGTTCAAGCCCACAAAGAACGGCCGGCTCCAGATAATAAAGAAGACCTCGATTGGAAAGGATGAGTGCTGGGTATGCCAGGAGTGCGCGCCGATTGTGCGTGAGAAGCTAAAGGAGATAAATTTGAAGATCTGATGGAGTTTGGTTTGGGGTATGTGCCATATCCGGCCTTGTACCCGAGTCTGCATTGGATAGTGGGGACTGGTATCGGGCGGCTCCACTCTTCAAGGATGGGCTTGAACCCCCAGGCGTTCAGGTTGCTGAGAAGACCTGAGATAATCTCCTGGTGGGAATCAAGCCAAATCTCCTTTCTTTCCAAGTACCTGTTTCTGGTTTCTATCTTATTATGTCTTTAGATAACTTCGCAAAGCGCCCGAAGAACCGCTTCTTCGTAAGTGTTCCCGGAAGCAAACCCATTTGTTCCGTAAAAATAGAGATGCCAGAAAAGCGGCAGGTATTTTTCAGTTTTGTCTGTCAGGCAGTGGACCTTCATGAACATCATTTTCTTTTTCCTAAAGACTTGCCCTGCATTGGGAGCGTAAAATGAAGGGTGGTAGCCATAGGAAAGCAGTTGGCTGATTGGAATAGACGACTCTTTAGGGAGCCCTTCATACGCCTCAAACAAGGTTTCCGGGTCTCTTACAAGGTTCTGCATGACGTTTTTTGCATTTATTCTTTCGACCTGCTACATCGGGGCACTGCATTTTGCTTGTACCTGCGTCACCCCTTTTCCGTGTGACCTCCCGCAGCGGATGTATGGCGGGTCGATATCTAGAAATTTTTTTGAGACTGCCCGGTACACCCAAAGTTTTTCCTTGCTTTCAAGATTTTCCAGGCTGACTTCTGAGTCCAGGGTTTCCAGCGCATGAGTGACTCTTTTGAGAGTAACTTCAGGCAATTCTGCTTTGTCCAGATCATAGCTATGCTTTTTGGGGCAGGGCCTAAGCGTTATAGGAAGCATAATATAGACCACAAGTCATTTTATGGCAAGCAGTAATTTTTGACTTCCTGGGAACTCTTTAATAATTTACTAATTTATGGGGAAACTGGATTTGCTCATCAAATCCTGCAGGAATGGCGAAATCGAGCTTTTAACCGTTCTTGAGGAGATTGTCCGGCAGGAGGGATATGTTTCTTTTGAAAAGCTTGACAAGGTAAGCCGTGGCCTTGGAATGCCTTTAGCAAAGCTTTATGGGGTTGCCAGCTTTTATGCTTTTCTTCCGACAAAAAAGTGCGGACAGCATATTATACGCGTTTGTGGGAGCCCTTCCTGCTACCTGAATAAGTCCTTCACGCTTCTTGACTTTCTTAAAAAAGAGCTGGGGGTGAAGCTTGGAGATACGACAACCGACGGAAAATTCACGCTTGAGAAGGCGTCATGCCTTGGGCAGTGCGACAAGGCCCCCTCAATGATGGTTGACGGCAAGGTTTACACGAACCTTACTGAGGAAAAAATACGGCAGATTCTTGCCGGGCTTGATTGAATATGCAACTGCTAACTAACACTTGCTGGAGGGGCTATGAAAAAGCGCTCAAGAGAAGCCCGAAAAAGGTTATAGGGCTGGTAAAGGAGTCAGGGCTTCGCGGCAGAAGCGGCTCGAATTATCCTACGGGACAGAAGTGGGAGTCGATGGGAAAAGGCGAGCGCTACCTTGTATGCAATGCGGATGAGGGCGAGCCGGGAACGTTTAAGGACAGGTTCATAATGGAAAATAATCCTTCACTTCTTATTGAGGGAATGGCGATTGCCGCCTACGCAATGGGAATCCGGCGGGCGTGGATTTACCTCCGGGGGGAATATTCCTACATTCGGCCAAAGCTTGAAGCCGAGATAAAAAAATCCTCTTCACGGCTGAAGAAGATTGGGCTTAGGATTACGGTTGTGCTTGGAGCCGGGGCGTACCTCTGCGGCGAGGAGTCGGCAATTCTCGAATCCATGGAGGGAAACCGCCCCATCGTAAGAAGGAAGCCCCCTTATCCTGTTCAGGCAGGTCTGAATGGTCGGCCTACCTGCGTCAACAATGTCGAAACCCTGGCAACTATTCCCCTGATACTTGACGGAACGTGGAACCCAGAGCTTACCGTTGTGTGCCTTTCAGGAGACCTTCAGGCCCCGGGAGTTTATGAGGCCAAGCTTGGAACTCCCCTTGGTGAGATTATCGCAATGGGAAAGCCAAAAGAGGAGCCAAAGGCAGTTTATTTTGGGGCGTCGGCTGGGTGCCTTCCATACAAAAATTTCAGGAAGATGCCTTTTGATGAAAAAAGCTTTTCCGGAACCGGCGCTATGATGGGCTCAAGAGCCCTTATCGTGGTGGGTCAGAATCGGAGCATACCGGAAGTGTCCAAGATATTTGCCGAGTTTTTTGTCCATGAGTCCTGCGGCTATTGCACTCCGTGCAGGGAGGGAAATTTCCGCGTTCTTGAAGCGCTCAGGAAAATGCGCGACAAGAAGTCGTGCAGGTCTGACCTTAAAATAATACAGGCGCTTGTGCCAGATATCCGTGACACGTCTTACTGCACGCTTGGGCGGTTTTCGACAACCCACCTTGAGTGCGCGCTCAGGTATTTCAAAAAAGAATTCCTTGAAGTATGCAGGTAAAAATCGATGGAAAAAGGGTGTTTGCAAAAGATGGAGAGACAATTCTCGAGGTTGCCAAAAGAATCGGCATAAGCATACCTACACTTTGCTACCATCCCGACCTCAAGCCGGAAGGGCGGTGCAGGATATGCATCGTTGAAGCAGACGGAAAGCTTGTAACGTCTTGCAATACTCCGGTAAGGGAAGGGATGGAAGTTCTGACCCATACGAAGCGGGTGACTGATGCAAGAAAGCTGAATGCGGAGCTTTTGCACGGAAATGCGCATAGCGACAATGACGTGGAGATTACCAAGGTCTTTCGGGAGCTTGGAATAGAAAAGACAATGTTTGGCTCTTCAAGCATTTCTTCCTGCAAGAGGGCGGTTCCTCTGGAGCGGGAAGGCCGGCTTTGCGTCCTTTGCGGAAGGTGCGCCCAGGTCTGCTCCAGGATTCAGGGAATAGAGAACATTGATGTTGTGAACCGGAGCGTCTGCTCATCCATAACCACCCCTTACAATACGCCGATGCTCGAATCGCCATGCACTTTCTGCGGCCAATGCGCGCTCTACTGCCCGACAACCGCTCTCCGGGAAAGGGCGCTGAGCGAAAAGCTTGTAAGAACGATAGATGAGATGGCACTGGATATCTCGCACAAGAAAAAGTTTTATGTAGTGCAGACCGCGCCTGCGGTCAGGGCGTCGCTAGGCGAGATGTTTGGCATGGCTCCAGGCACTTTGGTAAAGGGAAAGATGGTCTCCGCCCTTAAAAAAATTGGCTTTGACAAGGTGTTTGACACGAACTTTGCGGCAGACCTTACTATAATGGAGGAAGCAAATGAATTTCTGGAGAGGTACAAAAAGAAGAAAAACCTGCCGCTTATTACTTCCTGCTGCCCTTCCTGGATTGTTTTTGCCGAGCAGAATTACCCGCATCTGTTTAAGCATATCTCATCATGCAAGTCGCCACAGCAGATGTTCGGGGCAGTAGCCAAAAATTACTACGCAAAGCTTCTTGGAAAAGATGCTAAAGGTATCTTCGTGGCGTCGATAATGCCGTGCGTTGCAAAGAAGCTTGAAGCGGCAAGGCCCGAAATGAGGACAACCGGCTCGCCGGATGTTGACCTTGTTCTGACTACCCGGGAACTTGGTCGGGTCATTAAGTCCAAGGGAATAGAATTTTCAAAGTTGCCTGACGGGGATTACGACACGCCGCTTGGCTCTTCAAGCGGAGGGGCCGCCCTTTTTGGAGTCACTGGCGGCGTGATGGAGGCGGCGCTAAGGGTTGCCTATGAGGAGCTTACCGGAAAATCCCTGAATAAGCTGGACTTTACTTCTGTTCGCGGGCTCGATGGAATCAGGGAAGCGGAAATTTCTATTGCCGGAGAGCGCATAAAGGTTGCTATTGTCCACACCTTAGGAAACATCAGGAAGTTTTTCGACGGCGGGCAGTGGAAGAAATATCACTTTATCGAGGTCATGGCGTGCCCTGGCGGATGCATCGGGGGCGGTGGTCAGCCGAGGCCCACTACAAATGAGATTCGGCTCAAGAGAATGGAGGCGCTTTACAAGGAAGATAAGGGGCTTTCCATAAGAATTTCAAGCCACAACCCGGACATCCAGACGCTTTACAAGGACTTCCTGGGAAAGCCGCTAAGCAAAAAAGCCGAAAAGCTTCTTCATACCAAGTACCACAAAAGGAAGCCAAGGTATTTCTGAGGTTTCCCTATAAGTTATGGCGAAAGAAGCAAGCCCTGTTTCTGAAACAAGTCATCCTGATTGGTCTGGCCTCCAGTTGAATCTTGAAAAAGGATATTCTGGCGGTTCAAATGGCGCATATCGGCATAGCGTTTCAATGCATGAGTACCTTAATAGAACTCTTGGGCAGGAAGTGGCTGACAAACTCTATGCTGTTAAGGATAGGCTTGGAATGGAGGTTGACGAGGGAATCATGCCTCTTGTCGGAGCATTATGGAAGTCAGGATATTCCACGCAAGCTTCGTGCGAAGGGCATTCAGACCGTGGCAGAAAGTATCCCTGGGTAGATGTTTCTGCAGAAGGGGATATAGAAAAACTCAAGCAAATTGTTGAAGCATATAACAAGACTCATGATTTAAAATGGCAGGTTGTTCCATTATTTTATTCAGGAGAAGGCAGCGAAAAAAAGGTTTGCACTTATCAGCTCAAGCCTGTTACCGGGCAAGTCAGGACTTTTCAGGAGCTTTTTGAGCTAAGGCCTTCTGATTTTAGTGAAGAAGAGCGAAAAAAGCTCGAAGATTCAAATTATAAGGTTCCAGAAGGGATTTACAATCCTTTGCCTGAAGAGAAATTGCCGGAGGCAGTACAATCGGCAGTGGACCTGGCGCAGTTTATATTGGACGCTGAGGAACAGAAGCAATAATAGCTAATCCCGTGAGTAAATTCTCTCAAGCGCATCAATCCCCTTCCAGAAGTTAATCTCTGAGAAGTTCTCGTTTGGGGCGTGCATGTTGCACCCGGGGTTTGCAAAGCCCGTGAGGATTACGGGCTTTTTGAGGAGGCGCTGCAGGATTTCCGCTGCCGGAATGCTTGCTCCGTCCCTGTTAAGCAGGGTTTCTTTTCCGAAAACTTCGCTGAGAACCCTTGCTGTGCTTTTTATGAAGGGGCTATTGGGTGGTGTGTAGAATGGGGCTGCTTTGCCAAGCAATTCAAGCTTAAATCTGGCTTCTTTTGGAACATTTTTTTCCACGAATCTTCTTACAAGCTTTTCCATGCGTTCTGGAGTTTGGCGCTCTACAAGGCGGAAGGAGAACTTTGCTGTAGCGGAATGCGGGATTATTGTCTTTGCGCCTTCTCCAGTGTAGCCGGAGAAGATGCCGTTTATGTCCATCGAGGGGCGAGCTTTTGACGAGAGGTGCGGCTCTTTTTTGTCAGAGTAGCACATTTCAAAGACCTCTGCCTCTTCTTTTTCTTTGGCTCTATGGAAGGTCTTCCTGAGGAGGCGGGATTCTTTTGGGCTTACTTTTTTTAATTCCTTGTAGAACCCCGGAATGTTTATCAGGCCCGTTTTAGAGCATTTCATCCGGGAGAGAATCTCGCAAAGCGCCTGCGCAGGGTTGAGGACAGCATTTCCATAAGTTCCAGAGTGGAGGTCTTTTTTCCCGGTTTTAATTTGCAGCTCAAAATAGACAAGACCCCTCAGGGCATAAAAAATTTGCGGCGTGCAGTTATGCTGCATTTCCACATCTGTCACGTAAAAGGCATCCGCTTTTGAAACAGTGGGCAGGGCTTTTTTCAGGAATTTTTCGAAATGCGCGCTTCCGGATTCCTCTTCGCCTTCAATGACAATTATGGTGTTGCTGTTAAGCTCTTTTCGTTCAATCAGGTTTTCCACTGCCGCAAGATTCTGGATAATCGGACCCTTGTTGTCTGAAACTCCCCTCCCCCAAAACCGGCCTTTGCTTTTTGACAGCTTGAAGGGAGGGGTTTTCCATTCTCCAAGAGGGTCTTCTGGCTGGACATCGTAGTGGCCGTAAATTCCAACTGTTCTTGCCTTCTTTTGGTTTTGGCTGGCTTCAAGCTTTGCAACTAACAGGGGCGGCGCCTTTTCGCCGCCATATTTTTTTACGAAAAATCCTAGTGACTTTAACTTTTCAGACAGGAATTCTGCGGCTTCCAGCAATTCGCGAAATCTTTTTGGGTCGGGTGAAACTGACTGGATGGAAACAAGTTCACTAAATTCTGAAATTACTTTTTTCTTATTCATCGTAATCTACTTTTGCCTTTTGAGCCGCCAGGAGTGAATCGGCCAGATTACCATTATTGCGGCTAGAGCAGTTCCCAGCTGAATCATTCCAAAAGCGGTAAGGAATGCGGCTGGAATGACCCCTATGGTGAAAAGTGTGTATGAGGCAACCAGAAGGAAACCTGCCTTGACTGTTGCTGCCATTGCGGCGCTGGTGACGAAGCTTTGCTTTTTCTTGATGTGAAGCGACTTTATTCCGTAAACAAGGAGCGCGTTTCCTATCCAGATAAACGGAAGCATGAAGAGCAGGTATTTTGTAAGCGAGCCGAAAAGCACGCCCTGCGCCAAAGTGGCGATGCTTGGAAGGAAAATTACCGGGAGCATCTCCTTTCCCTTTGTGTATAGGGCTCCGGTTACAAGCATCGAGTTTACGATTGTCCCCAGCATGAACTGCGATTGGAAAAGAAAGAAAGGGGTCATAAATGCAATAAGGTAGTATGCGCTAAGCTCGGCCATATATCTTGCCTTTGGCTGGTAAATTCCAGTCTTCAGATAAGTGAGGTTTTTTATTTCATCGCAAAATCCACATACTCCAAGCCGCTCAAGGAGGCCAACCTGGCCCTTTGCCATAAGTATATCCATTTATATAGATAATATTTACTATAAAAGCGCCTCTGGCTGCATGCAGATTCGCATCACTCTTTTTCCATCTTTGCCAGAGCCTTTTTAAGTTTAGGATTTAGCTTGGGTATCTCGATCTTTACCGCTTTCCATACAAGATTATAATCAATCCCAAAATATGCGTGTATTAGCCGGTCTCTCATGCCGGACATAGCTTTCCATGGAATTTCTTTGTGCCTAGATTTTATGCTTTCAGGAACGTGCTTTGAAGCTTCCCCGATTATCTCAAATTTTCTTATGACTGCGCTTGAAGTTTTATCATCTTTCATAAGCTCCTCAAGAGTTAACTCCCCGATAAACTCTTCAATGCTCTCTATTGCGGAAACGATATCATTCAAGAACAATCCAGGGTTACGTTTCATAGGCGGATAAGCTCTTCTTGGATGTTTTTCTCAAGCTCCTTTCTCACGCCTCCAACAGAGACCAAGTCCACTTTTTTCTTCAGCTTTTCTTCAAGAAAGTCGCCGAGGCTTACAAAATCAAAGAGTGTCGCGTTTTCCCTGAACCTGACAAGAAGGTCTATGTCGCTTGTCTTTTTCTGTTCCCCTCGGGCATAAGAGCCGAAAAGCCCAATTTCCTTTACCTTGTACTTTCGCCTCATTATCTCTCTGTAACTTGCTATCACGGACTTCATTTTCCTGACTTCTGCCGATTCTTTTATTGCCGCCTTTGCCATAATTTAAAGCCTATTTAATAGATAGAAACAGGATATCCTGCGCTTTCAATCGGAAATATTAGTTCAGGTGTTCTATTATGGAAGGCATCACCAAGAGCGGCAGCGAAAACCTTGTAAAGCTTCTTGTTCAGAAATACCTTGACGCCAAAAATGAGGGAAAGGTCAACAGATTTACGGAGCAGGACACGAAGTCAAACTTTATAGAGCCGCTTTTCGAGTATCTGGGCTGGGACCTTCGTAATTTTGAGGAAGTAACTCGTGAGGAAAAGGTGGCTAAAAAAAGGCCGGACTATGGATTTCGCATTAAGGGCGTGCCGAAGTTTTTCCTTGAGGCAAAGTCCTTTAAGGAGGACATAAACAAGCCCGAGTTTATCCAGCAGGCGGTGAATTACGCTTACCACAAGGGCTGCACCTGGGCAGTTTTGACGAATTTCCGGGAGATAAAGATATTAAATGCCGAGGTCAAAATCGTAAACCCCCTTCATTCGCAGTTCATGGAGCTCTACTCTGAAAGCTTCCTTGAGGATTTTGGCCGGCTGTGGATGCTTTCAAAGGAAAGCTTTGAGAAAGGGCTTCTGGACAAGGAAGCTGAGAGGTGGGGAAAGAAGACCAAGAAAATATCGATTGACAAGCAGCTTCTTTCTGACTTTACCCGTTTCAGAGAGCTTTTGTCGAAAAATGCCACAAAGCAAAACCAGAAGCTTAATGTGAGCGAAGAGGAGCTTGACGAGGCGGTGCAAAGATTGCTTGACCGGATGATATTTATCCGAAGCTCTGAAGACAGGGGGCTTGAGGGAAAGGAACTTATTTCCCGGCTTAGGGAATGGCAAAGCAGCGGCAGGGGAGGCCTTGACCGGAGCGTCAAGGAGCTGTTTGGGTATTATAACGCCCAGTATGACAGCAGGTTTTTTGAGGGGCACCTCTGCGACCAGCTTGAAATCGATGACGATGCCTGGAAGGAGGTTATCGAGGGGCTTTACTCCACGAAAGACCGCTCTGTTTCCTACGACTTTGCCGCAATCGAGGCGGATATTTTGGGGAATATCTACGAGCAGTATCTTGGCCACATCCTGAAGAAAACCGCCAAAAGGGCTAACTTAACCGAGAGCAAGGCGAAACGCAAGGAGCAGGGAATTTATTACACCCCGACTTACATTGTTGATTACATTGTCAAAAATACCCTGGGCGAACTCCTTAAAGACAAGAACGTTGATATAGAGAAAATAAGGGTTCTTGACCCGGCCTGCGGCTCCGGATCATTTCTGATTAAGGCGTATGACGTTTTGCATGGCTGCTATTCCAAAAGACAGGCCGCAAAAGCCCAGTCGAAGCTTGACCTGTCAGACGGGCTTGAGGCGACCTATTCCCGGAAAGTCAAAATCCTTGAAAACAATATTTTCGGGGTGGACCTTGACAAGCAGGCCGTTGAAATCGCCCAGTTAAACCTGCTTCTCAAAATCACCGAGAAGGGAAAGCGCCTTCCCACTTTGCAGAAAAACATAAGGAACGGAAACTCCCTTATAGACGACGAGAAAGTTGCAGGCGACAAGGCGTTCAAGTGGAGCGAGCAGTTCAAGGATGTTATGAAGGAAGGCGGGTTTGACGTTGTGATTGGGAACCCGCCATATATCAGAATCCAGACTCTTGACAAGAAAGATGTTGATTACTTCAATAACAACTACAAATCTCCCACGAAGAATTATGACATCTACATTCTGTTTATTGAAAAGGCACTCAGTTTAGTAAAGGAAGAGGGGTTAGTCGGGCTAATTTTACCCCATAAATTCTTTCAAGGAGAAATGGGAGAAAATATCCGGAAATATATTTATGAGACAAAGTCTCTTCATAAAATTGTAGATTTTACTACAAATCAAGTTTTCGAAGATGCAGCCACTTATACATGCCTACTATTCCTATCAAAGAAGAAAAATGATACTTTTTTATACAAGAAATTTTCTTTAGGGGAAGACTTTACTGACTTGAAGAATATCGAATTTGAAAGAAAGAGCGTTGAGTTGTTGAAAGAAAACAAATGGAATTTTGGCAGTGATGATACTCAAAAGATAATATCTAAAATAAAATCTCATAAAAATTCATTTTTGGATATTACCGAAAAGATATTCAAGGGTTCTTCAACAGGCAATGATGACATATTTCTGTTTGACCTTGTGAAAGAAAATAAAGATACCTCGACTGTTTTTTCAAAGCAACTCAATAGAAATGTAGAGATTGAAAAATCTTTGCTTAAACCTTTTGTTTATGGAGAAGATGTGCGTAGATATGCAACCTTGGAAAGTAAAAAAAGATTATTGTTCCCATATCACTTGACAAATAGTAAGATGCAGTTATTCACCCCCCAAGAAATGAAAGTAAAATATCCCATGGGCTATCGATACCTGAATGGTTTAAGCGAAGCGTTAGGAATTAGGAAGATTGAGACGGATGCGACTAATTTCTACAAGTATTCGGCAGCACGCAGTTTGCCAGAATATAGTAAGCCAAAGATAATGGTTCCCGATATGCTGATCAGCAACAGGATAACTTACGACGAAAAAGGAAATTTTTATCATGGCCCCGCTATCCACAGCGTAGTGTTTAGCGAAAGAGTAAAGGGACAAAACCCCTTGCTATATTTGGCTATTTTAAATTCAAAATTGTTCTGGTTTTTTATATCCAATACAAGTACTGCTTTGAGAGGTAATGCTTATAGATTAACTCCTGAGTTTTTAAATCCCTTCTGTTTTCCTACTATTGACTTGAATAACCAAGACAATCTTAAAGTCCATAATGATTTTGTGTCTTTAGCGACTAAGATGCTCTCCCTCAACAAACGGCTAAATGAATTGGGAGAGAAAATCACTGACGAGAGAAAGAAAATCGAGGAGGAAATCAAAACCACAGATAAAGAAATCGACTCTCTCGTCTACAAGCTCTACGGATTAACCGAAGACGAAATCAGGATTGTCGAGGAGAGTTTGGGGAAATAGTTTTTTAGAAAAATCCGGGCTTTAGGCGGTAAGGGCAGGCAACATTATCTGGCTTTTTATCTCGGCTTTATCCACTTTGAGGATAAACACGATTTTTTTCCCGCCTTTTGCGTCTGAAGCGTGAAGCTCCGCCTTCCTGATTTTCTGGAGGTCTTTTTTGTCAACTCCAAGGGCGGAGGATGCGTTAATTATCTCGAGGCCCACGATTTTTCCGTTTGAGCCGATGTCGATAAAGTAGTCCTCGAAAAGCTCCACACTGTAATCCACTTTTTCGCCCTCCCTGAAGACTTCAAGGACGTCGCCCTCGATGCTATACCCAAAATCAACCATAATCTATTTAGCGGCGTATATTTATGTATTTCCGGGAGGTCATCAAAAGGGATATTTTACCTGAAGACCTGCATTTTACGGCGCATTTCCTGAAGCGCCAGTCCCAAAGGCCGGTTTCAAAAGAGGAGGTTGCAGATTACCTAATCAACAGGGAGTTTCTATACGCCCAGTATCAGGAAGAAAGCGGGGCATATAAGCTCATATACAGGATGTCCGGAAAATATCATCTCATAATCGTTGCCGCAGCAGGCCCGGAACAAATCAGGATTATTACAATCATAAAGTCAAACAAAAAAGCTGAAAAGCTTGTTTCGAAAAAGGGCTTTTTGGTGAGCAGTTCCGCCAGAAAGGGCTAATTATGCCCTGCTCAGAAATTCTAAAATCAACTTTTCATATGCAGTGAGTAGCGGGTACCATGGCAGTCCAGATGGATTATGCTTTAAAAGGCGGCGGAGCGGGACTATGCTCGGAAAGCCCCGCCCTTGTGACTAATCAACTTATGATTTAAGCAGCCACAGACCTAATTATGGAAATCTCGGTTTTAGGCGGGAAAAATGAAATTGGCGGAAACAAGATTCTGGTCGAGCACAAGGGGACAAGGATTTTCCTTGACTTTGGCATGAGCTTTGCCCAGGCCGGAAAATTCTATTGCGAGTTCCTCCAGCCAAGAAAATGCGCCGCCCTCAAGGACTTTTTCGAGCTTGGCCTTCTCCCAAACCTCAAAGGGGTTTACAGGGAGGACTATATCCGCCACATGGGCCTGCCTAAAGAAGACAAGGCAATAGACGCTGTCTTTCTCACTCACGCGCACACTGACCACACGCAGTACCTGCATTTCCTGCGCCCTGACATTTTAATTTACTCGACAAAGCCCACAAAAATTATCCTTGAGGCGATGGAAAACACAGGAATAGGATCTTTCTCTGACTACACCACTGCCTGCGAGGCGTTTACTTTTTACAGGAATACCAAAGGCGGATTGTCAAGAGTTACAAGGAGAAATCAGGATTTTGTAAAGGAGAGAGTTTTTAACATAATGGGCGAAAACAGCCCGGTAAAGATTGGCTCCCTTGAAGTGGAAATGGTGCCTGTTGACCATTCCTTACCGGGCGCCTGCGCATATATTGTCCGCTCGGATGAGGGAAACCTGGTTTACACAGGAGATATCAGGTTTCACGGCTCGAATGGGGCCCTTACCATGGATTTTGTAAGAAAAGCAAAGGAAGCAAAGCCAAGGTGGCTTTTATGCGAAGGCACAAGGATTGACTCAGAGGACACAACCTCAGAAAGTGAGGTAAGAAGCAGGATTTCTGAAGAAATATCGGGCTCGAAGGGAATGGTTTTCATAGAGCACCCAATAAGGGACACTGACAGGGTTAATTCGATTTTCCAGTCGGCAAAGCAGAACAAGCGGGAGTTTGTAGTAAACCTGAAGCTTGCCTACCTGATAAGCTGCCTGGGGAATTTAGCTCCATTTTCCCTTGATGAAGTGAAAATTCTTATTCCCCCAAAAAGCTGGGGGCTTATCTGCAGGGAGGGATATGGCTGCGAACAGGTTGCCCAGGATTATAGCGAATGGGAGAGGCAATTCATTGGCCTTAAAAACTCGATAACCTACAGGGAACTCCAGAAAAGCCCGGAAAAGTTTGCAGTCTCCATGAACATGTGGGAGATAGGCCAGCTTGTTGACATCAAGCCAAAAGGCGCGCTATGGATAAAGTCTTCCTGCGAGCCGTTTTGTGAGGAGATGGAGCTTGATGAGGAGAGAAAGAAAAACTGGCTTGAGCACTTCTCAATAAGAGAAGCATTTGCCCACGCTTCAGGGCATGCATCAGGCGATGAAATAAGGGCATTAATCGGGGAAATAAATGCGGAAAATCTGATTCCAATCCACACGGAGCACCCCGATATGTTTTAGCTACAAAAACCTGAATGTCTCAAGGTTCCACGGCGCTATTGCATCTATCCCGAAAATCTTGCCTGCAGCATCCGCGAAGTTGACGCACTTACTCATCTCGCCGTGGGCTACTACAAGCCGCTGCGGCTTTTCCTTCAGGTGGCCGATGTAATTTAGCAATTGTTTCCTGTCTGAGTGGCCGGAAAGCCCGTCTATAGTTTTTATCTGGAGGTTGATTTCGACCTGCTCGCCGTCAGGGGTTTCGATGACCTTGTCGCCTCTCTGTATTTTTCTCCCGATCGTGCCTTCCGCCTGGTAACCGACGAAAACAAGCGTGTTTTTAGGGTCGGAGCCGAATTTCTTTATGTATTCCATAATCGGCCCGCCGTTTACCATGCCGGAGGTTGCCAGGACCACAAATGGCTTTTGGTCTGCGATTACCTGGTCACGCTCCTTTCTGCTTGCAACATGGATGAACTTGTCCGACTCGAATGGGTTTTTGTTTTCCTCTATAATCTGCCTCTGAAGCTTGTAGGACAGGTACTTGGGGTAAGTCGAGTGTATGGATGACGCATCCCAAATCATTCCGTCGATGTAAACCGGAAGGTCTATTCCATACTTGTCAAGTATTATCATTATCTCCTGGCCTCTTCCAACCGCAAAGCTTGGTATCAAAACTTTTCCGCCTCTTTTTGCGGTTTCCTCGACTGCGTAAACAAGGTCCTTTTCTGCGTCTTCAAGCCGAGGCGTTAGGTCATTAGGCCCGCCGTAAGTGCTTTCCATTATCAAACACTCGCAGCGCATGAATTGGGTGAATGCAGGGTCAAGAAGGTTTGAGACAGAATACTTGATGTCACCGGTGTAGATAAGGTTTCTTTTTCCATTTGAAATGTTGAGGTGGGTGATTGCGCTTCCAAGGAGGTGCCCTGCGTTCTCGAAAATAAGCCGGATGTCGGAAGTGATGTCAGTTATCTCCTTATATTTGAGCGGTATCGTGTGCTTAATCATGTTCTTTATGTCAGTTGAAGTGTACAGGCTTTTTCCCATGTCCTTTTGCATTATGTCTATCGTGTCCATCTGGAGGAGGGCTGCAAGCTCCCTTGTGGGGGTAGTGCAGTAGAGAGGCCCGTTAAAGCCCATTTTGTAAAGGTAAGGGATAAATCCGCAGTGGTCAAGGTGCGCGTGGCTCAGGATTATTGCGTCAAGCGAGTTTATGTCGAACTCGCCGCTGAGAAATATGGGGTACTGGTCTTCCCCTGTTGCGCCAGTAGACAGACCGCAGTCCATTAGTATTTTTGAGTTTGGGGTCTGGAGGAGGAAGCATGACCTTCCTACTTCCCTGCTTCCGCCAAGGCAGGATACGCGCCCCCATTTGGTGTCCTTGTTTTCAGCGCTGTAAATCTGCTTTCCGACGTCATTAAGGAATTTCTTCCGGAACTTCGAGCTTTCATACAAAACTTTCCTTATGGCTTCGACAGGCACGGACTTTGGGGAAGCGACTCTCTGGACAAATGGAATCCATAGCGTTTCCTTTTTTATCTCCTTTACGGTCTCCCCGCTTTCGCCAACTGCAATCTGCGGCTGGCGCACGCTTATTATGACTTTCGAGAAATCCGGCTCAAATGAAATGTCTTCAATTCCTGCGTCTTTTGGGATAATCTCCTTTATTTTCTTTATGGTGTCATCAGTTGAAGGGAGTGTGTCCGGCTCTATTCTTACCTCTATTCTTTTTTTAATCTGGTCCACAATCCCCCTTATCTTGTCTTCGCCTGTGAGGAAAAAATTGAGATTTCTCGTGTATACGACAATCTTGCTTCCCTCGTAGTGTATCCTGGCGTCGCTAACGTCAGGGAGATTTTGCTCAACGACTTTGATATAATCCATGGTTGGTCACCTTTGGAAAATTACAGTTATTTGGTCAAAGCCAAAACTGCTCTATAATATAATTAGGTTATTTATATATCTTTTCTAAACCCCAAATGCCCTGGCTGCGTTTCTAAGGTATTCATTTGCCCGTTCGGGAGCAAAGAGGGTGTATTTGTGCTTATTTTTGTTGAATTGGCTATCGGTTATTCCTTTAGGCCTGACCTGGGACCTTAGCCCACTTTGGGCATCGATTCCAAAGCCAGAACCAATGTAATCCATCAGATTCCGGATGCGTGAGTGGACATTATTATGGTCGAAGCTTCCTGCAAGTATTGTGCATACCTCAGGGAACTGTTCATCAATTACTGCATAGATGTCAGCGTAGACATTTGCATTTAACTCCCCCCCTTTTCCAAGTGAGGGGTCAACCAGGACATAGCTGATAAAATCGTAATAGGGTCTTATGTAGTCAGCCACTCTTATTGGCTCATATTCTTCACTTCCTGTGGCGATTTTTAGCCCATTCCTTGTGAGGGGGAGTATGATCTCAAGTTCTGGGAAGCTTGAAGCTATCTTTTTAACCTGGCCTTTATCGGGGCTATGCACATTAATCTGGAGGCCTTTGCAAAGGCCCTTTTCGTAAAGGGGTCTTAAGATGGGGTAAAGCTTTTCTGCAAATCCTTTTGGGTTTTTGCTGTCGTAGTGGAGCGCAGCAATTCCTAGTTTTGACAGGTCTTCAAAAATTCCTCTCAGCCGTTCCGGCCGGGGATAGCGCCAGTCACTTGTGTAAGTATTTTCGGGCTCGTGCGAGGAGAGCACGCCAGCCATCGGAATGTGGCTTTTCTCCATTGAAATCCCGGCTCTCTTGAATCCGCTTATCACCTGCTTTGCGTCTTCCTGGGTTGCTATGCCCGTAACCTCGATATAGGGCTTTTCTCTCATAACTGGGATTAAAAATTTCTAATTCTGGCCTGAAAGTTCCCGGGCGGTTTTTGTCTGGAAATGCTTAATGTAGCCCGCCCTTATTTTCTCCTCAGTCTGGCGCGCTTTCTCAGGAGTTCCCTGCTCTTTAGCTAGGTATTTCAGGTACTCTTTTTCCCTCTCCTTGTCAAAATGGTTTAATTTGTCGGAGTCCCAGAGGATTTTTGAGGCGAGCGTTGTCTGCTTTCCCGGGAGGCAGTGCTCGCTTAGTGCAGTGCAGATTTCGCCAATATCTGCCCCTGAAAGCCCAAGAGACTCAAGAAAAGGCCTTGAAAGGCGAGCTGCCCAGACGCCGTGGTTTTCTTCCGGGGTTTCAACCACCCACTCCTTTTTCCGGGCAATGTCGTGAAGCCAGGCAGCCATCACGCAATTTTCCACATTTGCCCCTTCGGCTTTGGCAAGAACCTCGGCGAATTTTGCGGTGGTTTTTGCGTGGCTTATTCCATGAATCCCGTCAGATTTCTGGTAGTGCTTGGACGCAAACTCAATCACCTTATCAACTATTTCGTTCATAACAATATCTCTATAACTTGCCTTTTGGAGAGGGCCGCTTCTTGATTTCGCCCGCTTGCTTTTTCCTTGCTTTCAGGGGAACCTGCGGGAAGAACTGGGAAGTGTAGCCGCAGCGGCTGCAGATTTTTTCGTTAAATGCAATGTCCCATGACCTTATGGCAATATCTTTGCTGCCGCATTTTGGGCAGACATAAACCCACCTTTCCTTCTTTTTGTCCGCTGCCATAATTAACCCGTTAGTTATTTGGCAAGGATACTTTTTGGTCTATTGGGGATTTGTCCTTTCTACCCCCATATTTCCCGAAAATGAAGTTAACGGGCATATCATTGCATTTAGGATAGAGCCCATCATAACTTGCGGACATAAACTTGTTGTTTTGGTAGTAGGTCTTGATGAGACCTATTCGTTTGTCTTCTAGTAGCAGGTCGTACTCAATGCAGCCAGAACCCATGTAGAAAATATCCCCCTTGTCTACGATGTTTAATCCCGGGTATGCGTAGCATAGGTGCTCTAAGAAATGGGAAATAACTCCTAGGTCTGGACCTTTGAGAGAAGTTACTTTCTGAGTATCCCAACAATTTGGGTTTTTTGGAAAGGCCTGACCAACACGAAACTTAATCATAATTACTGAAGGGCATTTATATAAAAAAAGGCACTCTTTCCCGATACCTTTTGTAGTCAGAGATTTTTTCCATTTCCTCCTCTTCCCTGATGCTTGCCCGAAGGTACATGTAAATCAGTATTGGCGAGAAGATTAAGGTAAGGATTGTCGGCCAGCCGAAAAGCCATCCCAAAATAATCAGGATAAAGCCCAGATACTGGGGGTGGCGCGAATAGGCGTAGATTCCGCCTGTCACGAGCTTGTTTTTCCTGACGCTCCTGTAGAGAGTCACCCAGCCGGCGATTATGAGCGTGCCGCCAAGAACCATAAGCCCCGCCCCGTAAGTCATGGCAAGGTCCATCGAAAATGAAAAGCCGGGAAGGGACACATGCGCGAAGTCGCCTGGGAGCGAAATTTCGGGGGAGTAGAAGAAGCGGGAGGCGAAAAGTAGCGTGAGGGGGATTCCGTACATCTCGACAAAGAGCGAGACGAAGAATGCGGTTGCAAGGCCGTACTCTGCCCAGTTGGCTTTCCGCCTGTAAGAAAGGGGAATGAGGAAGGCAATAAAGAGAAGGGCGCTGAGAATAACCACTGGCCAGTTTCCTACAATGACCTGCGTTATGATGTTTCCGGTCAGGTATGCCCTGAAGTGCGCATAGAACTCGGAGAAGAAAATGAAGGGTATTGAGAGAATGGCGAGAAGGAGGAGGCGTGGAAGGGTATTATTTTTGAAACTTGGTTTATGCTGTGGCACCATAATCAGAATTGCATTTAGATTTACCAACTACTAAAGCTTTCAAATCAACTTCAGTAATGGAAGAATACGAAGACTACGGGGACGAGATGCCCCGTGAAAGAAGCCCCGCCGAGGGAAGCGAAAGGCCGGGCTTTAGAAGAAGAAGTTACTCCAGGTTTGGAGAAAGAAGGGACGATAGGTTTGGTCGGAGGCCTGAAGGAGAAAGAGGCCGTGGAAGACCGAGGTTCAGAGACAGGGACGAAGGCGAAGGCCGGGACAGGTTCCGGGAACGAAGAAGTTATAGGAGACAGGAAGAAGAGGAAAAAATGCCCCCCGAAGTGAAAAGGGGGAAGGCAAGAGGAGAAACCACTCTTGCAAGAACTGTTTACCGGGGAAGATAAGATTTTCCCCAAAGATCGCTTGAATGTTTTGGTTTTTTTGCCTGTTTTTTAGAGTTATATATCGAATTGGATTTTCTTGCAAGTATATGCCCTACTAAAGCTTTCCTGCATATATGGTGATGGACAAGTTTAAAAAACTGGGGATTCGCGATGATCTTCTGGTTATTTTGAAGGAAGCTGAAATCACTGTGCCTACAGAGATTCAGGAAAAGACAATTCCCATGGCGCTAAAGGGACAGGATATTATTGCCGCTTCCTATACGGGATCGGGAAAAACTCTTGCCTTCGGCCTGCCAATGATAGAGTCCATTGAGAAGGGAAAGGGCCTGCAGGGGCTTGTGCTTACTCCCACAAGGGAGCTTGCAAACCAGGTGTCGGAAACCCTGAAGAAATTTGCAAAGGCCAAGAAACTGAAAGTCGCCTCTATTTACGGTGGCGTTTCCTTTGACCCGCAGGTTAAAGCGCTTGAGTCTGCTGAGATTGCAGTTGCGACTCCAGGCAGGATGCTTGACCATATTGACCGGGGAACTGTTGACCTTCGGGAGGTATTCATTCTTGTTCTGGATGAGGCGGACCTGATGCTTGACATGGGCTTTCTTCCCGATGTCGAGGACATAATCTACGAGTGCCCTGAAGACCGCCAGACAATGCTTTTTTCGGCCACGATGCCTTATGAAATCGAGGGGCTTTCAAAGAGGTTTTTGTGCGAGCCGACCAGGATTTCTGCAGGCGATTATGTTGACCCGAAGAAACTGAAGCAGATTTATTATGATGTTTATCCTGACAACCTGAAGTTCTCGCTTCTTGCCCACCTTCTGAAAGAGGAGCACCCTGGGCTTGTGATGATTTTTTGCAACACGAGAAGGAATGTCGATTTTGTTTCCGAGAATCTCAAAGCGCTTGGAATAGAGGCGCTTCCGATACACGGCGGATTTACTCAGAACAAGCGCGACACTGTGATGGAGAAATTTCACTCAAAGAAGGTCGGGGTTTTGGTTTGCACAGATGTTGCGGCAAGAGGGCTTGACGTTAAGGGCGTGTCCCACGTTTACAATTACGATTCCCCAAAGGACGCAAAAGAATATGTCCACCGGGCTGGAAGGACCGCTAGAGCCGGCAAAGAGGGAATGGTCATTAACCTTGTTTCCGGTAGGGACACCGATAATTTCAGGCAGGTTCTTAAGGAATATGAGTTTGAGATAGCGGAAACCAAGATGCCCTATGTGGAAAGGATTAGGTCAATAAGGACTGGCGACCAGCGAGGCGGGAGGTTTGATTCCAGGGGAGGCAGATTCGGCGGCAAAGATCAGGGTTATCGTTCTGAAGGCGGCAGGCCCGGAGATGACCGTGGCAGCCGTGGCGGAAGCTATGGAAGAAGCAGCTATGGAGACAGGTCCGGTCCGCGAGGAGGATTTAGTTCAGGCAGAAGCGGCGGAAACCCAGTTGGATTCAGGCCGTCCGGAAACGGAGGCCCAAGAACTGGCGGAAAAAGAACCTTCAGGCAAGGCGGCGAAGCAAGAGCCCCTCCCGAAATAAAGCGGGGAAAGGCAAGGCGGCCTACACACCAGAAAAGGGTTTATCGCGGCAGAAAATAAGAAAATTCCAGAATTAATTCGTTTGAAAGAAATAGTTTTTGATAAAATATAGCCCCTGGAGGGAGACTCCTCATCACAACCCCCTTTCTTTTGGGGTTGTCAGACCTTTTCTTCTTAAGAAAAGGGATGACCTTGAACCCTCGACCTCAGGTTTACAAAACCCGCGCTCTTTGCCGGAAATTCCAAGCCGTAGTCAATTATAAGCCGCAAGGCGGCTAAACTGCCCTCTATTTGCCCGTGGGCAAATGAGGCATCGTTTTCCCGAAGGAAAACGCAGGTTCTTTTTGGTCATGGAGCTTTTTCTTCGCAAGAAAAAGATTCAGCCGACTGAGCTACAGAGGCATAAAATGATTGCCAGAGTTATTTTAAAATAGGGTATTAGTTATGGGATATAGGCCCAAAGGGGTTTCTCCTGTCGTTGCTTCTGTTCTTCTTATCGCGTTTAGCATTGCAATAGCGACCATTGTGGGCACCTGGGCCATGAATTACACCCGGGGTGAAATTTCAAAGCTTGAGGGGGATGCGTATTGCCAGAGCGTGAGCATTCAGCATCTGGACTTCAAGTATGACAATAACTCGCAGGAGGGGCTTATCCGGATTCAGAATTCGGGGGCAGACATACGGGGCTACACAGTCTATGGCTTTAGCGACAAGGGGCAGGAGCTTTTAAAGGAGGTGGCTGAAGTGATAAAGAAGGCAGATATACGGACAATCTCCTTTCAGACAACTCTTCCAGGCATAACTGAGGTTATGGTTGAGGTTGTCGGCTGCCCTGAAGTAAAGCTCCGGCTTACTGTTTAGCTACTTTCAGGACAGGAGTTAGTTTCTGTAGCATATATACTGAAAAAAACATATATTTATGAAATATGCCCCATAAATCCCTTACCGATTTGCCTCCCTCTGTCAGGAGAGTGCTCCCAAAGCATGCCCAGGAAATTTACCTGAAGGCATTTAACAGTGCCTGGGAAACCTACAGAGACCCAAGGAGGATTCGAAATAAGGAGAGCAGGGAGGAGGTTGCAAGCAAGGTCGCCTGGAGTGCGGTAAAGGAAAAATTTGTCAAGGACGATCTTGGGACCTGGGTTGAGCGATGAACTGGTCTAATGGGCTGGATAAAGTTTCATAAAATACGGCTTTGGCATAACCTCTGGGTTTAGGAAAAGCACTTCTACTGAAGTTCCATTTTCCAGGTAGCGAAGACGCGACTGGGTGCACTTGGCTGCTACTCTGGTGCCTAGTCCACTACCTCCCGAATAGGGAAGTCCCTTTTCAAAACGCTCTTGGACGTCACGAGAGTAGAATCCAAGCCCCTGGTCTGTTATCTTAAATGCAGTGTGGTCTCCTACAAGGACTTTTATGTCTATTTGCTTATCTGGGTCATTTCGTTTCCATGAATTATGGCGTTTTCTATGAGAAACTCAAGTAATAACTCCTGCTCATCGCTTAGGCCGTATTTTTCCCTAAAAAGCCCCGGAAGTCCAGGAATTTGCCAGGTGCCATGCAGACCACACATTTTCCAAAAATCGGTGTCGCTTACCTCCAGCCCCCCAAGCTCTTCAAACAGGTCTTTTCTTTCTCCAATTTCTGACGGAAAGATGACATAGCGTTCACCTCTTTTTATCTCTCCAAGCATTTCCCCAACGTCCAGTTTATAGTCAAACATAAGTGTAGATATAATTAAAAATTTGGGCGTGACAGGATTCGATTGCAGCAACCCTTTAGCCTTCGGCCAAAGGTCTGCACCCCAAACGGTGAACATAACGGGAGGCTTTGCCTTCCATCGGTCTTTCTTGAATCTTTTTCTTTTGGGATGGAGACCTTTTCTTTTCAAGAAAAGGGATCTACCTGCGACGTCTACCTGACTTCATCAACCGTCCGTTTTCTTTCTTGGAGGTGTCGGCCATTCTTTCTTTTCTAAAGAAAGAAGGTCTGACTTAGAAGGGTAGCGCTCTATCCAAGCTGAGCTACACGCCCATAAAAATGCCTTTTTTTTAAAAAAGGTGTGGCTTTGCCAAAGTCTAAGTTTCACTTTCGGCTGAATTTCCCTCAATATCGACGATTTTTGCCTGCTCTTTGTACCAGGCAGGGCTTTCAGCAGTTATGTACTCGAAATTGCCTTCTGCCGCAAAAAGGGTTCCTGCAGGGACATCCAGGCAGTCACCTTCCTCGACAAGGTATGTGGAGTTGCCGCAGAATAGTTTTCCGCTGCCTTTAGTTACGAGGACCATAAAGTGCACTTTGGTCTCGCACAGGAAGGTTCCTTCTTCTGGCGGAGTCCTTCCATTAAGGGCCATGCAGTTTATCTCCAGTTGCCTGTCCCGGGCAGCATACTTTCTGATAACTTTCGAGCCGAGGTCAACGATTTTTGCATTCTTTTTCCGGATTAGATTTTCCTTAGGTTCCATAATAGGTTAGAGGGTTCTTCTCTTTGGTTTGCCAGAAAGGTTTCATCCCGAGAGAATTTCTTAAAAATCTTTGGCTGTCTTAGCGGTTATTTTCCAAAGGTCTGGGCAGAGTCCTTTGGAGCCCATCCCACAGGGTTTGACGTGTCGTGGACTTTTCCCTCGTTTTCCGAAACTGCGTAAATGGCCGCAAAGTTTCCGGGTATTGGCTCCTCAAGGCATTTCTTGATAAGGTCCACGCAGTCTCCGTGGCTAAGCCAGACCAGACGCTCGTATTTGCCGATTCTATCCTCGGCTTCTGCAGGAGGCACGTTTTCCGGATTGATTCCTCCAAATCGAACTGCCACTACTTCAAGGCCTTTTTTGGAGTAGTACTTACCAAGAGCTTCCATGAATGCTTTGCTTGCGCCGTATGGGCTGTCCGGAACCTGGTTTGGCCTTTGGGCTGAAAGAAGCCCAGGCCCTTTCCACTCATAGAAATTGTCGGCGTGAACCGAACTTGCAGTAATTACCCTAGGGATACCTTTTTCTGTTGCAATTTGGTAAACGTTATAAATCATCTGCACGTTGTCGGGGTTTATCTGGCCGCTTCTGAAGTTTTCTTTCTCGGTGTCCCAGGCGAGGTGAATGATGGCGTCTGCGCCGTCCACCGCCTCATAAAGTTCTT
Source organism: Candidatus Aenigmatarchaeota archaeon (assembly GCA_016932615.1). Classification (NCBI taxonomy): domain Archaea; kingdom Nanobdellati; phylum Candidatus Aenigmatarchaeota; species Candidatus Aenigmatarchaeota archaeon. The sequence goes on along the minus strand of JAFGCN010000007.1, from coordinate 18,406 downwards.
TATAATTTGCGGTATCAACCGCAGGGGTGCCTCCAATGTCGATGGAAACTATTTCATAATCTTTCTTAAGCCCTTCCCTTAGAACATTCCCAATAGTGCCTTCGGCCCCGGTTATTGCTACTTTTTTCATAACCTTTAAAGATCGGTAAGGGTATATATACCGATATTACCGAATAATATTCATGACTGAAATAAAAAAGGCGGTGGTGCTTGCCCCGCACCCGGATGATGATGTGCTTGGTTGTGGTGGGACTATCCGCAAGCTTGCAGATGCCGGATGGGAGATCACCACGGTTTACCTGACCAATGGTGATGCTGGCTCTCTTAATTATTCCAAGGAGGAGTTGGCGGCACTTAGGGAAAAAGAAGCCCGGGCTGCATCAGATGTTTTGGGAGTTAAGGATGTAGTTTACCTAAGAAATCCTGACGGGTATCTGGAGTACACAACGGATAATCTCATCCAGCTGATTAATCTAATAAGGAGCAAAAAGCCGGAGCTGGTGCTGTTTCCTCACAAGGATGAAGCCAATGAAGACCATCGGGTGACAAGCAAGCTTGGCATGGAGGCAGTAGGCAGGGCTGCTGCACCCTGCTTTCAGGAATGCTACGGGGAGCCCTGGGAGGTAAAAACCGTGCTGGCATACGAAGTATGGACGCCTATTCAGAATTTCTCTTATATTGAAGACATAACAGGCGTCAAGGACACTAAGCTGGAAGCCATGAAAAAGCACGAGTCGCAGCTAAAAAACTATCCTTTTGATGAGGGCGTCGAGGGCCTGAACCGGTTCAGGGGAACAATGTCTGGAAAGGGCAAATATTGTGAATTCTTCCAGGTAATCAAGGTGGATAAACTCTTCTGATTGGCAGTTAGTTGCCTTTAGAAGCTTCCCACGGAATATAGATATGGATCCGGAGCTTTTAAAGATGAAGCGGGTTGTAGATGAGCTTGAAAAGATAAGAGGCCGCCATACGGAACTTGTCACGTTTTATATACCTGCCGGAAGCGACTTCAACAAGGCGGCAGGCCTGATTGCCCAGGAGCAGGCGCTTACGAGGAACGTCAAGAACAAAACCGTGCGAAAAAACGTGCTTTCCGCGCTTGAAAGAATCTCACAGGAGCTTAAGCTGTATGGAAAGCTTCCGGAAAATGGGCTTGCGATATTCTGCGGAAATACGTCCCAGGAAGAGGGAAAGGAGGACATAAAGCTCTGGATGGTTGTCCCTCCTGAGCCAATAAGAGTCAAGCTTTACTGGTGCGGCCAGACATTTAAAACAGAGCCGCTCAAGGAAGTTGTGAGGGAAAAGGACAACTATATGATTGTATGCCTTGACAAGAGCGAGGCGACAATTGCGCTTGTTTCAGGAAAGAACATCACGATAAAAAACCATATCGACTCCCTTGTTCCGGGAAAGACCCGCGCCGGCGGCCAGAGTTCTGTAAGGTTTTCGAGAGTTCGCGACAACCTTCTCTTGCTACACCTGCAGAAGACTGCCGCGCTTGTCAGGAATGTTGCCGAAGGCCTTGAGCTTAAGGGAATCATTATTTCGGGCCCCGGCCCTATCAAAGAGAAATTTCTAAATGAGGAACACCTCCCTAATGACCTGGCAAAGCAGGTAATCGGGGTTGTGGACACAGCTTACACTGACATGCAGGGCATCAGGGAAACCCTGGAGAGGGGAAAAGACCTGATTCAGCAGGCAGAGATTACAAGGGAGTTAAACATTCTTAAGGAGTTTTTTGTCAAGCTCAGCAAGGGCAAGGGGGAAGTTGTCTATGGCGAGCATGATACGATTGAAGCGCTTCGGGACGGAAGCGTCGATGTAGTTCTTGTCTCTGACGATTTCGATAATTTTGGGGTAGTCGAGGACCTCTGTTCGGAGACTGGAGCCAGGTGCGAGCTCATATCGAACTCGACGCCGGAAGGAGTGCAGTTCAAGAATATTGGGGGTGTTGGGGGTATACTGAGATATGCTTCGGCTTAAGGCAAATTTACTTTTTGCAAAAAGCGCAGGTATCCATGCATTCTGAAGCAGTCATTTCGGGGTTTGAATACGCCTCTCTGCACAAGTCCAAGGCAGTTTCAAGTCTGTGGCCATTGGCCAGAGTAGCGCTAATTTGAACCTCTGTCAGCTTCTCGGGGTTGCAGTCAAAGGCCTTGTACATGGAGTGGCAGAGACGGTCAAAAGTTGTGGAGATTGCAAGATGCTGTATTTGGTCTTCGTACTGTTTTCTCTCTTCTTGTATCTCTAGGGTAAAGTAAGTAAGATAAGCGATCATCAGAATGATTAGCATTGTATTTATGGCTAAAAGACGATTCTTTTTTATGAAATTGACCAACGAATTCATAATACTATTTGGAACTTTGTTTATATATTGCTTGATTGGTGCTTAGTCGGTCGTGGAAGCAAGAATCTTTTTATTCCCTAAAGCATACGTATTTATCAGTGGTATCGAAAAGGTAATACCTGGTAATATGGGTATAAATATGCTTATCTTTGAATGTAATTAATGTGCGGTATATTCGGCTACATAGGAAAGGAAAACGCAGCCCACCACCTTAGAAAGGGGCTTGTAAAGTTAAGTTACCGCGGATATGACTCCTGGGGTTTTGGCCTCAAGGAAGGAAATGACATAAAGCTTATTAAGGAAGTCGGTGATATCGAGAATGCGGATGTTAAGCTCGAAAGCAATGCCAAAATCGGAATAGGACACACGAGGTGGGCAACACATGGCGAGGTAACGGAAAGAAACTGCCACCCTCACCTTTGCTCGAGCGGCGTTGCAGTGATACACAACGGGATTGTCGAAAATGCAGATGAGCTTAAAAAGGAGCTTGAAGGCAGGCACAAGTTTCACTCCGAAACTGATACCGAAGTTATCGCCCACCTTATAGGCGACGAGCTTAACGCTGGAACTGATTTTCCCGAGGCTGTCAGAAAAACATTCCTGAAGCTCAAGGGAAGAAATGCGATTGTCGCTATGCACAAGTACTTTGATGGAATTGTCGGGATAAAGAGCGGCTCTCCACTGGTCGTCGGAATCAAGGGCGATGAGTACTTTATCGGAAGCGATATCCAGGCATTCGCCGAAGAAACAGACAAGGCAATATATCTGGACGACCATGAAATGGTTGTCCTGGGAAGCGAGCATGAAAATTAGGTTTGTGTTTGAAGTAGGACTTGTGTCCGGAGGTATGGCTAAAGCATGACCCTGAAAATATATGATGCGATAAGCGGCAAGGAAATTAATAAGAATGTTGAGCAGATTAAGGTTTTATGCGGCGGGCCTTGCATAAATGGGCATTATATGCACAAGGAAATCCTGCAGCAGGCCGAGACGATAAAGAAGTCCAGCCAGCAGGAGGATGCAAAACTGATTGAGGCGGCAATGGAGATTCTCAGGGCTAAAAACGTAATTTTTACTGCCTGCGGAACTGCAAGGTACGCTTCAATTGTTGGCCGGTATGTATTGTCCAAAGTCGCAAGGAAGTTCGCTGAGGTTGTCATGGCGCACGAGTTCCAGTATTTTATGGACTCGGTTGACAATAATACCCTCATAATTGCGGTTTCACAGTCCGGAGAGACGGCAGATGTTCTTGAAGGAGTAATGAAGGCAAAAGAGAAGGGCGCAAAAATCATTGCCGTGACAAATGTAGCAACATCTCACCTTGCGAGGGTTTCTGACATTGTTTTTGACACCAACTGCGGCCCTGAAATTGCGGTTGCCTCGACCAAGGCATTTACCGGCCAGCTTGCTGTCCTGTACATGATTGCCTACGCTGCTGCAAACAGGATGCAGGAGGCGGAGCTTGAGCTTGAGGCGATATCCAAGAAGATTCCTGAAATACTTGCCGAAAATGAAGCTCTCCTCAAAGACCTTGCAGAGAAGTTCAAGGGCAAGAGGCATTTCTATTATATTGCCAAGGGAATTGATTTTGCGATTGCTTCCGAAGGCGCGCTCAAGTTAAAGGAGCTGTCCTATATTCACGCTGAGGGTATGCCTGCCGGGGAGCTTAAGCATGGGACGATTTCCCTCATAGAGAAGGGCACGCCCCTTGTCGTGGTATGCCCCAAAGACTACACCTTTGATGAGACGCTTAGCAATGCCCGGGAAGCAAAGTCGAGGGGGGCGTATGTAATTGCAGTTTCAGATGAGCACAGAGACCTGTACGATGCCTGGATAAAAATACCTAAGGTGGGCGAACTCTTTTATCCTCTTGTAAGCGTCATACCTCTGCAGCTTTTTGCGTACTATATGGCGGTCGCCTGCGGCAAAAACCCGGACAAGCCAAGAAACCTTGCAAAGAGCGTGACAGTCAAGTAGTATGCCTAAATATTTAATCTTGGGATAAATTATGTATTACTTCAGAAGTGACGACTTGGCAAAAAACAAGGAAAAAGTCATTTCTGACCTGCACTTAATAAAAGAATCCTCAAAAAAGAATCCTTTCGGCATTTCCGAGTGCATTGGAACTACAACCCAATTGATAATCTGTATGACTGAAACCCGGGACAAGGAAATTCTTGACTCTGCAAGTGAGGCGGCAATAGAATTTCTGAAAAACATTTTGGGGGGAATGGACAGATTTGACACAAAAGACCTCCCAAGCGTTTTTGCAGCCCTTCAGTTGTTTTTGATAGAGTCAGGCCAGTACTCGTTTGAGGTTGCCGAAGACCCGGACTCAAGGATAAACAAGCTTATAGGTGCTTACCAGAATGACTCGCCAGAATATCTGAAACTGAAGGAAAAGTACAATTTTTCCACAAGCCAGCTTAAGAATGCAAAGCGGGTGAGGGATGCGGCATACATTGCAGCAAAGAAGTTTTTTGAAAGGCCTGAATTTTCCGAGCTAAACAAGCAGGGCTTTATTGCCGATGAGCTTTTGCCATTTTTCCGGGGCATGACTGATTACGAGAGGTTCCGACCTTTCAGAGTTGCCGAGGCGACAAAAATCGGCGACAAAATTTATGCATTTTCCGAGAGGACAACAAACGAGGCGCTAAGGTGCTTGCTTCTCAAGATTTATGACAAAAAGCAAATCCGGTTTGGAACTTCTGGCTTTCGGGCATATGTTGGAAAGGATTTTACCCAGAGAAGGTCTGACATCATATCTCTTGCGACGGCAAGGGAGGTTAGCATCTTCCAGAAAAAAAGCGGAAGGCCGATTATCATAGTTTACGACACCCGGCTTGGCTCAAGGGAATACGCCATAGAGAGCGCAAGAGTGTTTATCGCCCAAGGGTTTCCTGTGAAGGTTTCAAGGGAAGCGGCGCCAACAGGCGCGCTTGTTTACTGGCTTATCGAGGAGGAAAAGCTCCAGGCGGCAGCAGGCGAGAATATGACTCCAAGCCACAACCCGATTTCAATGCAGGGCCAGCGGCTTAGCCTGCATAATGGGGATGTTGCCCCGACTTCGGTTACCGACAGGGTCGAGCGGGAAGCAAACCTCATAAACTTAAACGAAGACCCTGTGGAGAAGTGCGATTTGTGCAGGGCGGAGCGCGAAAGGAAGTTTCAGTTTATCGATATGCGGGGCAAGTACACGACCTGGATTGCAGACCTTCTAAAAGAGCAGAACGTTGCGGTTTTTGACAATAGCGGAAAAATAATCGGCAGGAGGCCTCTTCCTGAGCTTCTGAAGGAGTTTTATTCCAAAAAGTCTTTCATACACAATGCGATGAACGGCGCTGCGAGAGGGTACATTTCCGAGATTTTCCGGAAGATGGGCATTTACGAGGAGTCTGTTTTCCAGATGGACTCTGAGAAGGATACGTTCCTTAAGCTTCGCCACTACGGAAACCCGGAAGAGAGGTGGATGACTCCGACCATGGACCGGATGAAGGCGCTTGATGCTGTGTTTGAGGGCGCAACTGACCCTGATGGAGACCGGTGCGGCGGGGTTCTGGATGAAAGCGGTTTTACCAACCTTAACAAGCTGATGGCGATGCTAATCGAGTTCATGGTTGTTGACCTGGACTGGAAAGGCCACCAGATTATCAGGACGGGCTCGACTTCAACTGCGCTTGATGATGTTATCGTAAAGCTTACTGCTGACGGATATGACATTAAAACGCCGGAGATTGATATGGTGAACTCGCTTGTAAGGCATCCTTTCTACAACCTTGTTCATATCTCTGACCCGTCAGTGGCAGAGCTGCAGAAATTCCCGTGTGTTGTAACTGAAGTCGGCTTCAAGTATATTTCCGCTGCAATGAAGAAATATGACCTGCCAGCCGCGGTTGCTGGTGAAGAGAGCGGAGGGTTTTCCATAAAGCGGTTCCCTGATAAGGACGGAATCGTTGGCTTGTGCCTTGTGGCGTCCATGGTTGCACAGAGAAACATGAAGCCGGGAGAGATGTGGAAGGCGCACATGAAAAAATACGGGACAACCTTTGACAAGAGGGTAGATCTCTGGGTTCCAAACTATCCCAAGGAGAAGCTTATCAATTACTGGATTGACAACCCGCCTAAAGTCCTTGGAGAGCAGACCATTAAGTGGATTGGCGGCACAAAGAACGACAAGGTCGAGCTTGTAATGGAAGAGGCGGGAGTCGTGAGCCGGCTTGTCGTCAGGGCATCTGGCACCGAGGAGATGAACCGGCTTTACCTTGAAAGCAAGAGCGAAGAGGTGCTTGAAGCAATAGAGAAGGAAACGCTTTTGCAGCTCCGGCGCTTTGTTCTGGAAGACATCGAGCAGACCCACAGTTACTTCGAGTTGGCCGAAAAGGTAGGGGCTTTTGGGACAAGCTACCTGGATGAGGCAGGAAAGAAGGCATATTTCGAGACGGTTTTAAAGAAGATGCAAGGCCTCGCGGCAAAACACGGCTTAAAGCCAATCGAGGTCTACAGGAAAGTCCTAAATCTTCTCACCTATGGTATGGACAGGGACGCAAATGTGCGGCATGTTGCCTGGGGAAGCAATATCGGTGAAGAGCTCTACCATTATCTTGGAGGGACACACCCAGGTTTTTGAAGAGCCGGTTGCTGAGTGTTTTTGGAGAATGAAATTTTTTGGAGGGCTTTTCTTTACGGGGTGCGTATTGGGCGCTTGTAATGGCATTGTGGTGTTTTTAGGGCACTTATGCTCTGCCAGATGATTGTTTAAATACAACTTGGCTAGGGTATATTATGTCTGAAAGAGTTTTTGAGGAGTGCTTGGGATATCTTGAGAATTTTCCTTCCGTATTGAAGAGTTTGGGCAGGGATGAAGTTATAGGGCGGGGGAGCACTTACAGATACCTTCATGATGGTAAGGAGCACCAAAGGATTCTTGCTGAAGAAATTTTCGTAGAGGGGTTGGATAAGTTGATGGGTGATTTGGGGCTCTCTTCAACCACCCTTAATAAAGGCAGGTACCAGGAGCTAGGTGGAACGGGCGAGTATCAAGATGTTTTAGTTGTGTCAGACTTTGATGGCGTGGATGGATTTGTGAAGGGCAGGATTAACCCTGATGAGGGTCTGGGAGGGGCTAATGCTTCCCTTGCAGTTGTCGATGAAAAGGGCCGGCTATTGGGTTCTGCAATCATAGATTTGGAGGGGGAGGACATGTTTTATACAAGAGGCCCCATCTCTCAGGTTTTTCGTAAAATGGGGGGTGCGGCAAGCGCTGAACCCGTGAGGTCCCCTGAAAGTATTGATTCTCTTGATAAGGTTCGGACTTTTGCACCGGGCCTTAAGAGTCTGAGGAAATTTGATCGAAGCGGTCAACTTGAAGAAACCTTTGGTGGGTTTAGGGATCTCTTGAGGTCTTATGGAGCAACTGAACTTGATGTTTCAGGTCCCGACTATGCTTCAGAAATCATAAGAGGTAACCTTGATGTTTACCTGACGGTAGGGGAACATTTTCCTAAAATGGCCACCGTTGGAGATATGGTGAATGGTTCTGGCGGCGTAGCGGTTGAGTTGGTGCCAAGCAGACACCAGAAGCAACGTTTCAGGCCAAAAGAAATCACTCTGCATGGGATTTGGCCACTAGATGACATCTACAACCAAAGCACTAGGAAAACTTTCCTCGCTGTGCCTAATGATGCTCTTTATAAGGCAGTTTTGACGGAAATAGGCAAGGTGTAGTTTAAACTATGGCAGAAAACAGGGATTTAGGGCGGGCAATTTACCAAATTCAGCAGGAAGCTGGAGACTACCTGAAGAGAAACGGGAATCTGCCACTTTCTTACCTGAAAACACGGGCGAAGGAAATCTGCCCCGGCCTTGAGCTTGACGGGGAAAACTGGATTAAGGAGGAAGTCGGGGGAAAGGAAGTTCCCTACCGCCCGACAAGCACCGCTGCAATTATCCTTTCGGAGAAAGACAATGGAGAGGTTTCAAAGGTGGCCCTGGCAGATGTCGAAGGGGCTTACCCGATTGTCATTGCGGACGGAAAGAAAGCGTACATTTACGATGAATCGGGCGGGCTTTACGCAATTTCGGGCGTAAACAGAAAAAACCTCTCCCTTTACAACAAGATCAGGACATTCATATTTGGCCAGAAGAAGGAAAAGGAGTGGGTTGCTGCAAACCGGCTTTCCGAGGGGCTTGCCAAAAAAGGGTACCGGCCCACAAATGACATGAGCGCTTACTTCATACTTTCAGAGTATCTTGATTCCTACAGGGAAAGCGGGGGCTTTGCAGTGATAACCCCCCAGAGGTCGGTATTGGTCGAGCCGTATGACACGAAACTTCGGCAGAGAAAAGACGCATATGTTATTCACTCTATGAATAATGGCCTTCCTGAGGGCTCCAGATTTGTTCTGGTTACTGTTGGAGGCGATCCGCTTTACACTGAAGAAGGAACGCACAAAAAGGCGGACACCAAAGATGAAGTTTATGACGGAAGCGGCTGGGTTGCGGCGCCTGACAGGGAAACTTACGAGAAATTTATGAAAGATTTGTCGGAGATTGTGTCAGGAAAGGAGTTTGATGCCTATATTGATTCATCAGGCATGGCTCCTGGAGACGGCTCTTATGAGAGAATTGGGCGGCTAAGAAAGGAGATTTCCCGGTACCTGGGCAAGAGGAACAGAGCCGCCCAGAAAAAAGCCGCCTGATTTTAGATAAAATCCCGAGTTAGAGCAAATCTGGCAGGCAATTTAGCATCTTGGAGTAGTCTTTATATATTTAAAATGGGCTAAAATTATGTCCGCAGAAGCTTCATCTAACAGTACCGCTTACTTTGCAAATATTTCGGGCTATAGCCCTGAAGAGCTTAGGAAGGAATTGTTCAAGGCAGAGGACCTGCTTACGAAAAGCGGTCGGGGGAGCTTTGATGGATTGGCGGCTTATTTTAATGTAAATGGGCCTTATACGATTGACCCAAGCAGCGCTGACCTGAAGGCGCGGCCTAATGTTGCCGATTCTCTTAACGCGCTTTCTGATTCCGGCGCTTATGTTGGCCCCAGCACTGGCTGGGATTACAAGACCATGATGGCTATTCTTGAAAGGGATGGTTTTGTGCCTGAGATTGGCGTTTTCGAGGGCGGACAGGTCTATATGGTGGGCGGCAAGCTCGCAGTTGTTGCCCCCGTCAGTGAGGAGGTATTCTACAGGCCGTGGGAAGGAGTAATCTCCAAAGCGGCCGATGAAGAGTTTAAGCTTGCTGTCCAGTCCAATGACTCGGCCAGGCAATGCTATTATGTTGAAGCTGAAGAAGCAGGAAACCTCAAGAACAATATTCACGTCAAGGGCAGGAAGGTTTCAACAGAAGACCTTTTCAGCACGCTAAACACCTACAGGCAGCAGGAAGGAGAGAAAGCTGATTATGTCCTGGTATATAACGAAACAAGCGGCAAAATCGAGCTTGACCTCACGCCTCTTTCGGTTAAGCATATTTACGAGGCATTGGCAAAAGAGTACACGCTTCAGAGCTTCAGGTTTGGCAGGACAGAGGAAGGTCGCGTCGAAATCTGGAGAGACTCCAGGGACAAGCCGGTTTCTCTTGAGGACCTGGAGCGATTCACAAGGGAGGTTTTGCCTCCGGGCTACAAATATGAGTCTCACCCGGACATGTGCGTTGATTTCTGGCCTGAGTCCGTCTCAGGCGTGACAAAAGAGAGCACTGCGCGGCTTGTGGCGAAAAAGGTTGCGCCTGGCAAAGATATGCTTCTTCTAAGCGTTGGAGACAGGCCAAGCGACATCTTCCGGGGCAAGGACACGCTTTTCTTTGCCCAGAAGGGCTCTAAGGCGGAAAAGAAAGCCCTGGAGGAAGGAATTCCGTACGTCCCGGTCAATGATGCAGCGGACTATGCTGCCGTTGCCGCTCTTCTCAAGGAGAGCCGCGGCTGGTAATCTGATAAGATGCCCAAATTCAATAGAGCATACTTTAATTCAAAATTCTATAGTTGCAGAGAGGATTTTTGGCACTATTTTGATTCGGAGTATGAATCTAAAAAATACCAGAGGCAAATTGGCTTGGCAAAGGATTTGGCAGGCAGTATTCCTATTAAGAGACTCCTTGAACTCGGCTGTGCTGAAGGCGCCTTTACCAAGAGACTAGCAGAAGAATGGCCCGATGCAGGGATCGATGCAGTGGACATATCTGATATTGCTGTAGGGAGGGCATTAGAGCTTATGGGGGGTTATGGAGAGAGAGTCCGGATTTCAGATGATGACTATTTCAGGTATGTATCTGGACTGGATAAGGAGGTTTACGATGGAGTTTTTTTAAGCGAGTCTCTTTATTATCTGGGATCTGACCATTCCTGGGTGGAGGTTTGTGATTTTCTTGAAAAGCTCGCACATTCGGTGAAGGTGGGGGGATTTTTGGTCATGGCGCATATAGTAAACGCTTCGCCTAAGACGCAGAGATTTATAATGGATGGCTACCGAGCAGTTATTTCAGGGCTTATGCAACCGGTCTACATGAAGGAATACCGGGCGTTTAAGAAGGAGGATGATGAGAGTTATACCTACCAGATTTGGGGGTTTAAGAAAGGGCAGAATATTGGATTATCCGGAAAAGCTGCTGGGTGAAACTTCCACATTGCCCATTTCGGTTTTAGGATATTATCGTATTACTTGGCAATTACATCAAGACTGGAGATATAAATATATTAAGAAAATAACTTTATGACGAAGGTATTATGTTTTGGCGGGGGAAACGCGATAACAAAGGTGGTTCTCCCGGAACTTAAAAAAAGGGGACATGATGTAACCTCAGTTACTTCCATGGTTGATTCAGGCGGCTCCACAGGCCAGCTGAGGGCAGACTTTAAGATTCTTTCGCCTGGCGACATAAGGCGACACCTTATTGCGCTTTCAGATGCTCCCAGATGGAAAAAAGACCTGTTTGCATTCAGGTTTGGCAGAGAGGTGTTTGACGGGGGCCACAAGGGCCATTCCTTTGGAAATGTTTTTCTTGGCGGCTTGCAGCATGTGCATGGAGATTATAGCAAGGTATTGGACATTGCGCACGAATTTTTGGAGGTAAAGGGAAGATGCCTTCCAGCCACCATTGAGATTACTGATATTGTCGGGCTTCTTGACAATGGAAAAGAAGCGGTGAGCGAGGATGAAATTGATGTTCCAAAGAACCACAGCCCAGACTCAAAGATTGTTAAGGCATACCTCAGGCCGGAAGTAAAGGCATATCCTGAGACACTTAAGGCAATTGAGGAAGCAGAAATGATAATTATAGGCCCTGGAGACATGTACTCCAGCATGGTGCCGTGCATTTTGCCGAAAGGCATAAAGGAGGCGCTTCAGAAGTCGAAGGCAAAAAAGATTTTCATCTGCCCTGCAATGGCAAAGAGGGGAGAGACGCACTGGTACACCGTTGTGGGACAGGCAAAAGAGCTTGAAAGGTACATGGGGTGTGAATTTGACCTTGTGATTTACAACACGGCAAAGCCGAGCAAGGAGAGGATAGAGGAGCACCAGAAGGAGGAGCCGCTTCACATTGGAATCGTGCCTTTTGATGACGTGCCAAAGGGCGGAAAGTTTGTCGGAAAGGACATTCTAACCACTGAAGGAATGGTTGTCTATGACCCGGAGAAGGTTATGGCGGTTGTCTTGGGCGAGGGTAAGTAAGGATTATGGATTTTGGTCTTATTGAGGGCTTAGCTGAAGATTCCTGGGAGTTGCAGAGGCGTGCTTATGAAAGTTTTAGGGAAAATCATGGAAGGTTGCCAAATGAAGCCGTTTTAGGTATTGCAGAGGAGATGGGGCTATTGGCTGAGGGTAGAGGAATCACTCTTGATGACCGCATATGGGATAAGAAAAAGCAGGTTAGCTTGTACCCGAGTGAGACGGGAACGCAAACGCTCCTTTACCTTGACACAGGCAATAATATTGAGGCACTGGCTTTTGCAAGCGCGTTCTGTGACCATTTGCCCGTTCTTATTGCTGATGGAAATGGGGCCTATCTGTCCCCTGGACCTGATGGGGGAGTATATCCGATTGGAGGCCTCAGCAAGGACAATGTCAACGAAGCCAATACTGTGCGGCTTTCAATTTTTGCCCAAAAAGATACTCATCAGTGGTACGATGCGGGGATTCTGGATGCAGAGCTTGGTGTCTTGGGTGATTACCGGGTCCAAACCCATATGGGTCCGGGCACTTTACTTAGGTCGTGGTTTCCGGTATGTGGTATAAAAAACGGTAAGGCAGAGGGTTATTCAAACAATGCTTGTTTTGGAGAGATATATCCCAATAAATGGAAGGAGATGGAAATCCCGTACTTCATTAATTCGCTGAAAAGGAGTACCCCCGCAAAGACTCAGCCCATTATTACGGAGATGTCAGGAAAACCTTTGTATGAGGGGGTTAATTTGTCTTACCTGATGAGACCCGAAGGCAACAAATATGGGGGGCCTAGTTGGTTTGCTTCATTGGATGAAGTAACGCACAATCAGGTTTTGGGGGATATTAAAGATACTTACCTTAGGTTGGAGCATGAGGGAAGATTACGCCATGATCCTCAGGGAAAGGTAGATCACCTTCTTAGAGAGCTTGCGCTATATGAGCCAGGGGCTGTTTTCTTATAAGATAATCTTGATCTATCCCGAACGCAGTCACTAGCTGCACTCAGGGACGCTGTTTTCGAAGCAGCTTTCAGTCTTTTGCCATTAAACCAGAGTGAATTTTACAATTGGCTCTATAAGTTTCTTGACAATCTTAATGGACTACTGTTTGAGAAATTAACCCTTTCAGATACACCACTTTCTGGCTTAAAGCAGGCCTTCATTCTTCAACTTGCCTATTTCTTCAGCGACCCAGTCTGGATGAACAAGACCTTCAGGATAGCCCTCTCCAGTCTTGCAACCGCCTTTATTCCATCGTCCACGCTCATTGTAGGGCATATTTGTTATGCCCCGGCATATCCTGGCAAGTTCTAAGCCAAGATTTGTTTTGGCGTTATCCAGATTGTTTAATTGCGTTACAAGGCCTTTTCCAATCACATCCAGCGCGTCATATTGGCCCAGGTGAGTTTCGTAATTGGAAACCGCGGCGTTTATTTTTGCAGAATCTGGCCGTCCATTTTCGTCAAGTAAGCCATTAGTTCCAAGCCCGTCCCATACAATTGCCAGGGGTTCTAATTGCCTGCCTTTAAGGAGGTTTTGGTCTCTTCTTCGTGCAGCAACCAACTCATTAAAATTTCTCTCTATGAGCTCACTCCATCCCAAGTACATTTCTGGAATGGCTAAAGCGGTAGTAAACGCTCCACCTGCCATAACATATGTCTCAAGACCTCTTCGACTAATCCCTCTTGGCTCGTATTTCCAACTCATTAAGTTACTACCACTCATCACCTTAAAAATAGAGTATTACTCCATATTACTTTAAATATATACTTAACCGGGGAAATTAATTCAGGTGAAAATTAAAAATGCAGGCAGTAGTTTTGGCGGCAGGAGAAAGTTCCAGGTATTGGCCCCTCAACAAGAGGCATAAATCCCTTACCACGGCGTGTGGAAAGACAATGCTGGAGTGGACGGTCGATAGCATAAAAAGCGCAGGAATCCCTGAAAAAGACATCGTTGTCATACAGGGACCTGGGCGTGAAATTGAGTTTGCGCTCTCCTCAAAGCTTCCTGGCCTTAAGTATGTAGTGCAACTGGAGCCAAAGGGGATGGGAGACGCTGTCATGCAGGCGGAAAATCACATAAGGGACGCTTTTGTGGTTCTTAACCCGAACCACCCGGACGCTGCTGAAGTTATAGATGTCCTTAAGGCGAAAAAGGAGGAAACCGGCGCTGGAATGGTGCTTATGGGGCAGGAAACAAATACTCCTGAGCTCTATGGTGTTTTTGACCTTGAAAAGGACAAGGCAAAGGCGATAGTTGAAAAGCCGGAAACGGGAAAAGCCCCATCAAATATCCGGGTTGTCGGTTCGTATCTTCTTCCAAAGGATTTTTTTGGCTACTACAAGAGGGTTCCTGAGCACATGTACGCATTTGAGGATGCGCTATCCCTTCACATGAAGGAAAAGGACACCCGGGTAGCTCTCACGAAGAAAGATATGATTTCAGTCAAGTACCCGTGGCACCGGCTTAAGATAAGAGAAGAGCTTTTGAAAAAGAAAAAAGATTCTATTTCAAAAACCGCTAAAATCGCCAAAGGCGTCATAATTGAAAATTCCCATATCGGCGAGAATGTGAAAATATTCGAGAACTCAGTCATAAAAAATTCCTATATTGGAGACAACAGCATAATCGGAAACTTTTCCCTTGTAAGGGACACAACTCTTGAGACGGGCTGCCTTATCGGGGCCCATTCTGAAGTTGCAAAGTCGGCGTTTCAGGAGGATGTGCATATGCACTCCGGCTACATTGGCGACACCGCAATTGGCGCCCACTCGAGAATCGGGGCCGGAGTCATAACCGCGAATGTCCGGCTCGACAGGGGAGAGATTTTCTCGGTCGTCAAGGGAAAAAAGAAGGGAACAGGCCTTACCTCGTTTGGCTGCATAATCGGCGAGAACGTGAAGATGGGAATAAATACTTCCACAATGCCGGGAGTCCTTATTGGGAACAATTGCATAATCGGCCCTGGAGTAATCGTTAAGGAAAACCTTCCTGACGGAAGCAAGGTCCGCTAAATCACTTTGGGAATCAAACCCTTCCGCAAAAGGCGCCGCCGGCACTTAAAATTACTTTTTTGAAAACTCTAGTTATGGTAGACTTGTCCGGAAAGGAGGGATTGGAAATTGTTTTTGACTTTGACCATACTCTCTTTAGCACCAAAAAATGGGTCAGGGCTCTCATTCGGAAGTTTAAGGATCTGGGCGTCCCTGAAGAGGTTTTTTCGAGGACTTTTTACGCCTGCAAGGATGGGCCTGGCTACCGGTCTGAGGCCCAGATAGGTCTTATAAAAAAGGAATTGCCCGAGGTAGATGAAGATCTGCTGAGGGAAGTTGTGACAACCCATACCCGCTTGGCAAAGGAATGCCTCTATCCGGATGTTTTGCCTTTTTTAAAGAGGGCTAAGGGGAAGGTTCGAATGCATATTCTTACTTTGAATGGAGAGGATGTCTGGGGCAGGATAAGGGGCTGCGAAATAGAGGGATTTTTTGAGAAAATCATGGTGGTGCAAAATCCTAACAAGCTGCCCGTTCTTGAAAAAATGGTCAATCCGCTAGGGAGGGCAGTTTTTGTTGAGGATAATCCAAAAGCCCTTGAAGACGCAAAAAAAGCATTGCCTGGACTCACGACTATTAGGATCGACAGGGGAGAAGGCGGCTACAGCGGCAAGCCATCCGGCGAGGGTATAGACGTTGATATTAAGTCTTTTGATGAGCTGGAGATTTAATCCCCTCTTTTGGCCTAAATTACCTTTCGACCCTTAACTTTCCTTAAATGCCCCCACTTTTCTGAATCCGGGAATTCGTTTACGATTTTTTCGATGCCAGTGAGCTCAGAAACTCTTCCATCTCTTTTTTGAGTTGTTACCAAAATCTGTACGCTCGGCATGCGCCTATTGTATGCTTCTTTAAGCGTATTTGCAATTTTTGGCAGAATATCTCCTGCACCCGCTACTTCCCTGGCGGGCTCAGGGTCTCCAAGAGCGATACTATTTGCAAAATTTGATTCTATGCCAATGCTCCCCACAAGGCCGTGGCGCGAGGTGTTAGTTTCTGGCTCATAGTTGTAGTCTAGCAGGAAGGCGCCTTTTGAATTTTCATCAGATTGAGGGCCAAACGGCTTTTTCTCCAGTTCCCAACTTCTGATTACGCTTCCGTCGGGCCCAATCCTTCCAATTTTCCAGTCCAGGCCTGTGTAGTTCACCATATTTGGCCAGTGCAATTCATGAGTTGAGTCCACGTTGATTCCAAGGGCTTTGAGCTCCTCGCGCTTTTTAGAGGTCTCCCACGCATTTGTATAGACTTCGGGGTATAAAAAAACGAAGTGCTCTCCTTTTGCGGGCGTTCTTCCTTCGCGCATCATTTCCCTTGTAAATGACAAGTTTGGGACAAAGTTTCCCTGGAGGTCGTAAGTGGGGCGGAAGATGTGCATTTCATGCAACTCTCCTGTCGGGTCCTGATACGTTGAAACTCTTCCGTGCTGAAGCCCCATTCCAAACCTGTAGGGGTGCCCTCGTGGCCCTACTTGAGACACGTCTTTTACGCGCAGGTTCGTTTTGAAAGGTTTTTCTTCAATTACGTATCTGTCGCCGTCCAGAACTACCTGCTCGCTTCCGGCAAGGGGGGTGTTTTCCAGGTCTTCCATGGAGGCCTGATGGTTTGGCATGAAAGCATAAACCTTCAGTTGTGGGATGTACCGGATTTTTCCAACCTCCAGTGGAGAGGGATTTTCCCCTTTCAAAGGGCTTCCAGTAAAAGCTGTACACATCATCCTGTGATAGTCCTTTCTGGACTCTTTGTCGCGAAAATCTACCCCGTCCAGGGCACAAAGGGCATCCCTGGCCACCCCTGCCCGGTCACGGTATCCTCCGGAGTGTACTATCGGCCCGTCAAGAGGGGCAACTTTTCTTCCATATTTGTGTATGCCCTCTACTGCGTCCTCAATATCCCCCCATAGGTCTTTACTAATTGCCATAACATATGGCGGCTTCAAGGTATAAATTGCATACCCCGGCAAGCTTATATGTTTTGTGGGCCTGTCAGGGATTATCTTGGGAGGTAGCGGATCAGGATTCTATTTTCCGCTCAGCCCTCCCGTGGAAAATTTTTGAAATATCCCTTGTGTAGCCAAGGTCTTTGATGAGCTTTTCCTCGTTTTTGCGGTTTTTTTCGTTTCGGTTGAAAATCCCTATGATTTCGGCATGGCAGACTCCGTCATCCTTGCAGGCCTTGAAAATCCTTGAAAAGTAGGCGTTTATGTGCTTTGACGCTTCATCATATTCCACGCGCTCCAGTTGGGATTTGTGGACTCTTATAGCTTCATGTTTCTTTTCGAGCTCGTCGTCTATTCCGACAAGCATTATTTTCTCGCAGGGGTCTTGCCTTTTTTCGTAAAAGTCAGGGAAAAACCAAACCTGGTATTTTACAACCAGAACATCTTTACCTTTCTTGGAAAGGGCTTTCATAACAAGATCGTGCGTTGAACGGTGGTCGGAATGCCTGTCAGAGTATGAAGGGATAAATACAACGTCTGGCCGGAATTTCAGAATTATTTCCTCAATTCTTGAAACCGCTTCTTTCTGCCCAAAATCGTTTAATTTTGAAAGCGTGCCGTCCTCGATTTCAAGGGACCAGTGCTCTTTGATGCCGAAAATGTCCCTTTCGGCTTTTGCTTCCAGGGCGCGCACCTTCAGAGTTTCTTCCGGGCTGAGCGTGTCGCTTCCATGCCGCCCGTCGGTTGTGTAAACATACCCTGCCTGCCATCCCTTTTTGGTGAGCTTTGCAATTATCCCTCCGACACCTATTGCAGAATCATCCGGGTGGGGGCTGAAAAACAGGGCTCTCATAAGAATATATCTTGCCTTTTGTATCTTAGTTCGATCCCTGAAGGCAGCTACTGGCAACTCTGCCAACAGGGTGAAGTGGGCTTGAGCTTGTTTGCCTTGCAGAAGATTTCTATTGCGTCTTTTGACGCTCTAAGCTCGGTTTCAGCTGACCGGATAGGAAGCTCGACTTCAATCATCTCCTGGGCGTCAAAAAGCGCGCCCATTATGAGCCGGAGATTTCCGATATTAGGCGCTTCGTTTTTTATCGCAAAATTCACGGCTTTCTTGAGCATTCTCAGGTACTGGCTGGCATCGTACTTGAGGAGAGGCATCTCATAGACTCTTCCCTCCTTCTCCACAAAGAGCTTTTTTGTCTTCATCTCGCCATATATTTTGGTGTGGCCGCAGTCAAGCTCGAAAACGCGAAGGTCCACATAGGGTGTGGTTATGCCATATATCTTTCTTTCAACTAAGAAGTTATAGCCCGTGTCTGCCAGAAGCTTCTCTGCCAGAGCTTCCCCCTGCTTGGATATGCCCAGCCACCCCCCAAAAAACGCAAAGGGTATC
>JAFGCN010000006.1 GCA_016932615.1 Candidatus Aenigmatarchaeota archaeon | reverse complement strand
TTGCAATTTCCCATTTGTCTTCCTGTTCTTGGTCCTTTTCCGTTTGGTCCTGTTCCATCAAAGTTTGGCATATTTCATATCACCTCATATGAATATATATTCATAATACTATTTATACTTTACTTTTGCAGAAATCACTTATGAAAATTTCTTCTTCAGGGACTCTTGGCAAGGAGGATATTGAGAAGCTTAAAACTTTCCAGAAAAATGAAATAACCGAGCATATGATTTACCTGAAGCTTGCAGAATCTTCTAAAATCAAGAAAAACAATAAGGTTCTCCTGGGATTAGCAAAAGACGAGATGAAGCATTACCTGCTCCTGAAAAAATACACGGGGCTTGAAATGAAGCCCGACCGGCTCAAGGTATGGTGGTACCTGTTTCTTTCAAGGGTTCTGGGCATAACCTTTGGCATAAAGCTAATGGAAAACGGGGAGGAAAGCGCGGAGTCTGCCTACAGGAGCCTTTCCCAGTCTATTCATGGTCTGATGAAAATTGCGCGTGATGAAGACCGCCATGAGAAAGCTCTCGTCCGGATGATAAGCGAGGATCGGCTTAAGTACACCGGCTCCATCGTGCTTGGGCTTAATGACGCGCTTGTAGAGCTTACCGGGGCCCTGGCTGGATTTACCTTTGCCCTTCAGGATTCGCGGCTGATAGCGGCAGTAGGGCTGATTACGGGAGTTGCCGCATCCCTTTCAATGGCGGCTTCAGAATACCTCTCTACGAAGACCGAAGCTGAAGGGAGAAGCCCGTTAAAAGCGGCAGTTTACACTGGGTTTGCCTATCTCCTCACAGTTGGTGCCCTGATATTTCCTTTCCTAGTTTTTGGAAATGTTTTCCTTTCCATCATTTCCACAGTCCTGATTGCGCTTTCAATCATCGTGGCTTTTACCCTCTACATTTCAGTTGTCAGGGAAACACCCTTCTGGAAGCGGTTCCTTGAGATGGCTGCGATAAGCCTGGGTGTGGCAACATTGAGCTTTTTGATAGGAGTTCTTTTAAGGAATTTCATCGGAACCTAAGATTATGCCCCGATTCTCCAGACCCCGGAAGAGCCCCCGCCATCAATATGACGCTGATTGTGCTCCAGACGTAAATAAAAAAACCACTCCGAAAATCATGCCGCCGGCATACTTTGCATTTCTGCTTCTGCTTGCAATAGCTCTCCATTTTTCTTTTCCTGCCCCCAGTGTTTTTTATCCCCCCTGGAATTACATTGGCGCTGCACTGATTTTGCTTGGAATTATCCTGAACCTATGGTCGGACCAGCTTTTCAGGAAAAAGCAGACCACGGTCAAGCCCCATGAAGTGCCGAGTACTCTTGTCACTACAGGGCCTTTTCGCATAAGCCGGCATCCGATGTACCTGGGAATGATGTTGATCTTGCTGGGGACAGCCGTTTTTCTGGGATCGCTTTCCTCACTGATTGCCCCTGCAGCGTTTATCTTAATAACCGAAACTTGGTTCATTCCCATGGAAGAGAGAAACCTTGAGCGTAAATTTGGCACGGATTATTCGGGCTATAGAAAAAGAGTGAGGCGTTGGATTTGATTTTGGACGCTTCTCGGGCCCTGCTTAAGCTTGTATATATAGGGAAGGAAGCTAGTCTTATGGAAGGAGAAACAAAGGAATGCGAAAAGATGCCACTAATCGGAGACCCGGCGCCGGCATTCAAGGCAAAGACGACTCAGGGAGAAGTAAACTTCCCGGAAGACTACAAGGGCAGTGGGTGATACTTTTCAGCCACCCTGCGGACTTCACTCCCGTGTGCACCACAGAATTCATGACTTTTGCGACAATGCAGGAGGACTTCAGGAAGCTTAACACAGAGCTTATCGGACTTTCCATTGACAGCATATACGCGCATATTGCTTGGCTTAGGACAATAAAGGAGAAAATCGAGTTTCGGGGAATGAAAAACGTTGAAGTGAATTTCCCAGTAATCGAGGACCTGAAAATGGACGTTGCGAAAAAATACGGAATGGTCCAGCCAAATGCCTCGACTACTCAGGCAGTAAGGGCAGTGTTTATCATTGACGACAAGGCAAAGGTAAGGGCGGTTTTATATTACCCGCTTTCCTGCGGCAGGAACATGCAGGAGATAAAGAGGATGGTAATCGCCCTTCAGAAAGCAGACAAGGAGAAAATCGCAACTCCTGCAAACTGGCAGCCCGGAGAAGATGTAATTGTTCCAGCCCCGGGCTCATGCGGAGCCGCTAAAGAGAGGGTCGAGAAAAAAGAGGAAGGCACATACTGCCTTGACTGGTTTTTGTGCTTCAGGAAGGAAAAGCCTGCCAAGTAGGTCTTTTCTTTTTTTGGTTTTTTAAGGTTTTTATTCTTTGTCTTTACGGTTTTGTTTTTTCTAGCGCCAGAAGTTCCACTTTTCCGTTGCGTATTTGTTTTCTGACAGGGCGTGGGCTTCGGTTTCCTCTTCTTCTGAAAGTTCTCCCGCAATAAAGCGAATGCCGAATTTTTTTTCAAAGCCCCTTGTGACCTCTTTAGCCACATCTTCCTGAAGCACCTGGCGGCCTGAACAGGAATTGAGGCACGTTACAAGGTCTGCAACCGAGTCCGCCCCCCGCTGCCTCATTTTCTCCGGGTCTATCCTTAGATAAGGCGCCATTTTGTCTCCGCAAAAATCAATAAGTATCGTTCCGTGCTGCAGGAGGCAGGAATTTACCCGAGTCTGCGCGTTTCCGGAGACCTTTTTTCCGTTGATGAGAATGTCATTTACCGGCTTAAAGGTGGGCGAAAGCCCTAAGTTCTCAAGGCCCTTCATTACTGCTCCGCATATGAGCGCATAAGATTGCGGGATGTCTTTAGGAATCAGGGGGTGGTTTTCCGGCGCAATAAAGCTATAGTTCATCTCTCCGAAAGGGCATTTATATACCGCCCCACCCCCGGTGAGCCGCCTGAATATCTCAAGACCGTCTTTTCTGCAGCGGTCCAGAAAAAGCTCTTTTTGGGCGCACTGGAAGTAGCCAATGGAAACTGCCGGGCTTTTCCAGGAGTAGAACCTCAGGGTTGGCGGGGATTTTCCCGACGCAACGGAGTTGAGTATTGCCTCTTCCTTTGCCATTTTCAGGAATGAATCGTCCTGTTTTTCCGGCTCCAGAAGGCGCCACTTTTCCATATTTTTAAATGTAAGCGAAAAGGCGAAAAGAAAAATCTAGTTTTTGAATTCATCCAGCGCTTTTTGGACCAGGGACATATACGCCAGAGCCGGGCCTCCGCCCATAGCAACCGCAACCCACGAGGCCTCCAAAATCTCCTCTTTTCCGAGGCCGGCTTCTACGGCTTTTTTAACATGGTAGGCGATGCACTTGTCGCATCTGGCATGCACAGCCAAAGCTACAAATATCAGCTCTTTCGTTTTTTCGCTGAGCGCCCCTTCTTTTGATGCAGAGCCAAGAAGCCCCTTGAACTTTTCCATCTGCTCAGGCGTATTTTCTCCAAGGTAGCTCATCACTCCAGCAATGTCTTTTACCAGCTCTTTTACTTCTGACATTTTACTTTATCACCTCATCAAGCCAGGGTACAATTTGTTCAGGGCGTTTAAGCTCCTTTATCTCGGACTTGTCGCAAAGCTTGATTTTAATGATCCATGTGCCATAAGGGTCCTTGTTTATCAGGTCCGGCTCGTCGTAGACCTTTTCGTTTACCTCAACTACCTCCCCGGATACCGGGCTTTTTAGGTGGCCCGACCACTTCAGGGCTTCAAGCGACAGCCAGACCTCGCCCTTTTTTATCCCGCCCTTTTCGGGAAGTTTTGCAAATAGGAACTCCTTTATGGCTTTAGCGACCGGCTCGATTATCCCAAGGGTTGCCACATCTCCGTCAATCTTTAGCCAGGCGGAGTCGCAATTGTAGAGGAGTTTTTCTGGCAGGTCATGGTTTTTGTACTTCATAAATTATCGCCTCTTTTTCCATCTAAATCTTTTCTTCTTTCTTCCCCCAGGCCCTGCCCTGGAGAAATGTTTTCCTGAAAAAATGCTTTTTTGGCAAGCACTATTACACTGGCAGATAAGACCGCAAACAAGAGAATAATCGCTGTTGCAAGCAGGTTTGTCAGGAGCGCAGGGCTTAAGATAAGGACGGCTCCCAGGAAGAACATCATGAGCCCGGACAGCAGCTTCAGGATTTCCCCTTCACCCTGGGTGAGCTTTCTTGCCCCCATGGTATAGGAGAAGATAATGACTATGGTCAGCAGCGGCAGCACATATACTGCGTTGTAAAGGACAAGGTATGACAGGTATTCAAGCGAGGAAAGGTTATTCATTGTAAGTATCCTTGTAAACACCATTGGAAAGCCGGCAGTGCACAAAAGCTCATAGCTGTTTGCTGCAATGGCCAGCACTGCAGTGGCAAAAACAAGGGTGGGCAGGGAATCCGCTTTCAGGAGCTCCCTCATCCGCCTTGCAAGCCTGGAGCGGTTTTCGTCAGATATGGAAAATGAGACCCCTTTTTTGAAGAAAAAGAAATCCTTTACATTGACGGCTCCGATAATGAGCGCGACAAGCCCTGCGAAAGTGGTTACTATTGGAAGGGCTCCTGCAACCTGAAAGAAGCTTAGCCACGCCGCCATGAAGAGGAGATATACAAAGCCAGAGAAGAACACGAATATTCCACCTATAAGCAGCATCCTTTTTCTTGATTTGGCATAGACCAGCATGCTCAAAAGAAAGAACAGGACAAAAAATGCGCAGGGGTTGAAGCCATCCAGGAATCCGATGACTACAGCAAGGAGGGGCAGTGACATCTCGGCAGCGTCGATTTTTCCTATGAACGGAATATCTATGTCCTGGTTGACGGTTTGGTTTGAGTCTATGCAGGATTGGTTCTCCCGGTATTCCTCAAGACGTTCATAAGGGTCAAGGCAGCCGTTTTCAATGCAAAGCCGGATTTTTTCCTCGAATTCCGCAGAGTAAGCATCGGAGTACCCGGTCAGGTAGTCGTTTCCAAGAATGAGCACCGGAACCCCCTGGACGCTTCCCTCGTAACACTTTGCAAACTCCGAGAAGAGTTCGCGGTTGGACTCATTGTAAGCAACTTCATACAGGTCTGCCCTGAAGGCAGGGTATTTTTCCGCCATTGACTTCAGGAATTCTTTCTCTGAAGCGCAGTGAGGGCATCCTTCGGCCCAGAACATTATCGCGACAGTATCGTGCTCTTCCTGCGCCATCGCAGGAAATGGCATCAAAGTTGACACCAAAGACACTGCAATCAGCAAAGCCAGAACGGCCTGGGAAAAATTGCCATTTTCCATGAAAAAAGACGTCTGAAACATTATATATATTTAGGTTTCAAAATATGAAATCCTTATGGAAAAGCAAAAAAAGGTGCTTACTGGAGTCCTTATGCTTTCGGCTTTCATATTCATAGTGTCCGCGATGTCCCTTTACGCGCAGGAAAATATCCAGAGCGGAAATTCCTGCACCTGCAGCTTTCCAATTCCGCTTTGCATACCTCTTGTGGCTTCAATCGGGCTTTTTATAGGCAGCGCAATCGCATACTCTTTTATCCCAAAAAACCGCCTTGGCCTGGAGGCCATCAAGAAGTTTCTGGCAAAGGAGGAAGGTCTTGTGGTGTCATCGCTTCTGGAAAGCGGGGGGAAGAGCACCCAGGCAAAACTTTCGCAGCAGACGGGACTTGGAAAGGTAAAGACTTTTCGAATACTTGAAAAGCTTCAGGAGAGGGGCATCATAACCAAGGAAAACAAGGGCAAGATAAGGATAGTGCTCCTGAGCGATGAAATTGCCAGTTGCATTTAGCGCCTTACTTCAGATGAAATTTTCATGGCGAGCTTTCCAAAAAGTTTACTGTATTTTGGGTATAAGTCGGTTACCGGCTTCATTTTAACGGCAGCCCTGACAAAATCTTTTTTGTAAGGAATTTTTCCCAGGATTGGGATGCCTTTTTTCCTGGCAAAATTTTCCACCTCTTTGCAGAATTCCGTGTCCAGGTCGCTTTTGTTTATGACAAGCCCGTGCCTGATTTTGAAGTGCCCTGCAAGGTAAAGAATTCTCTTGAGGTCCTGAAACGCCGCGGGGGTGGGCTCCGTAACTGCGACAATATAGTCGGTTCCGACAAGGGAAGCTATGACCGGGCAGCCGATTCCCGCGGCAGAGTCTATAATCACCACTTCCGAGCCCCGCTTTGCGCTTAGCTCGTCAGAGCGCTTTCTAAGCTCCGAAACCACTTCTCCGGAAGCATGCTCTCCAAGCTTCAGCTCGCCTGAAACAAGGTAGACCCCGTAATTATTTCCGGTGTGAACCTTTCCAATCTCCTTTCTGTCCTCGCTTATTGCGTTTTCCGGGCATGCCAGCAGGCAGGCCTTGCAGCCGATGCAGTTTTCTTTTATGAAGGCAGGGTATTTTCCTTTTGCAAAAGCGATTGCGTTTTGCTTGCATGCAAAGGCGCACTTGCCGCACTTTGTGCATTTTTTGAAGTCCCACTTTGGTATTGGCTGCCAGATTTTTCCAAGAGCCCTTCTCTTTATGGAGAGCATCAGGTAGTCGTTTGGGCACTCGACATCGGCGTCAACAAGCATAGTCTTTTTTATTTTCGCAAATTCCACGGCAAGAGACGTTGCAACCATTGACTTTCCGGTGCCTCCCTTTCCTCCGGTAACTGCAATTTTCATTTTCTGTGCTCCTCACAGGCATCTTCAGGCCCTGCCTTTTTGGCTTTGCCTTCCTTCCATAGGCGGTGGATTTCTTTTACGGTTTCTGCTCTGGATATCCAGACCTCTATTCCCAAGCTTTTGCACATTTCAATTGCCCTTGGCCCCAGGTCTCCACACAGTAGAACTTCAGCGCCGTGTTTTTTGAGAAGTTCCGGCGGAAGCCCAACCCCGCCCATGTGCTCGCTTGTGTTGCCTATAATGCCGATTAATTTTCCGTTTTCATCTATGAGCGTATAGGTTTCGCATCTGCCAAAGTGCAGGGCAACTTTTTCATCCATTCCCTTTTTGCCTTCGGTAGGCACAGCAATAATCATTATTCTGTTCCCTCTTCTTCTGCGGGCTTTGAGAGGACTTCTTCCAGGGCTTCTTTTACAGCGCCTTTTTTGCGCCATGCCTTTATGTTGAACTGGCTGAGAACATCGACTGCCCTCGGGCCAAAGTCCCCCGCGATTACGCCATTTGCGCCTTTTTCGGCAATCAGCTCTGCAGCCCGGATGCCAGCGCTTCCCGCGTTTATGTACTCATTCTTTACCGCTTCTGCCAGATGGTAGCTTTTGCCTTCCGTTTCGACGATTAAAAAGTATGGGCACCTTGCAAATACCTCGCTTACTTCGCTTTCAAGCGTATTTCCAGTTGAACTTATTGCAATTTTCATATTCGCATAAGAGATAGTTATGAATCTATATTTATAAACAAAACAAAAAGCAATCGCGGCATTTACGCCTTTCTCTCATTCTGCTCTTCCCTGGTTTGGCTTAGGTATTCCTTCATTTCCCGGATGTATTCACTTAGCTCTTCGATTATTCTCTCTGCCTGCTGGATTTCTTCTGCAGCGTAGGCCCTTGCTTCCTCTCTTGTCTCTGGCGCTTCCGGCTGCTCGTATATCCCATATTGTCCGAAGGCAAAAGGAATTGACCATCGCCTCATCCGCCTGCCAGGCCTTCTGCCGGAATATCGGTATCCCATTCCCGGCCAAACCCCATAAGGGCTGTAGCAGATTCCCATTCCCCATCCGGTTCCTGGGCCAAGACCCATTGGACCGGTTCTATCTAGTGCTGGCATTTTACTCACCTATAATGTTTTATGAATATATATTTAAAATTTACCTCCCGAGGATTTTTGCGGCATTAACACTGACATTAAACTTATTTGGCTGCTTAGTTTATGGACCTCCTTGCAATAGTGGCTGTCTGCATCCTGGGGCCTGTTATTGGCTCGCTTATCGGGGTTCTTAAAAAGCCCTCGGATTTCATGGTTTATAACCTCCTGTCTTTTGCGGCAGGAGTTATGATCTCCATATCATTTCTTGACCTCATCCCTGAGAGCATAGAGTTGTCTTCTATATGGACCTGCGCTGCGGGGCTGGCGCTTGGAACGGCCGTGATGATTCTGGTGGACAAAGTTGTGCCTCATATCCATCCCTCTATTTGCGCCGGCGGCTCAAAAGACCTTGAGCTGAAAAAGACGGTTTATTACCTTTTCCTTGGAATTTTCCTGCATAATTTCCCGGAGGGGCTTGCCATGGGAATAGTTTCGGCGTCTGACTTCAAGCTGTCTTTTGCCATAGCTGTGGCCATTGCAATTCACGACATTCCGGAGGCAATATGCACCTCGGCCCCTTACTACAAGGTTAATGGGAACCGCCTGAAGGCATTTTTGGTTTCGGTTTCTACGATTATACCCACGCTCATCGGGCTTTTCGCGGCGCATTACCTTTCCAGCTACTTTCCGTTGGATGTGGTGGGGCTTTTGATTGGGGCTGCGGCGGGGCTTATGATTTACATTTCTGTTGACGAGCTGATACCAAGCTCCTGTTGCCGTGTGTCCGGGTATGGAACCCTTGTTTCATTTGTGGTGGGCGTGCTGCTCGTTATTGCCCTTGGAGCCCTATAAACCTAATTGCATTAATCTCATTTCCATTTGAATTTAGCCATTTACCTTATAGCCCAGAACTTTGAATATTTTGGAAACCCGCGGATCTTTTAGCTGGTAGTAGATATTTTTTCCGGCCCTCCTGCTTTCTACAATTCCTTCTGATTCGAGCTTTCTGAGCTGGAGGGAAACTGTCGACTGCGCTCTTCCGGTGGGCTTTATCAGCTCGCAGACGCACTTTTCCCCGCAGAGGAGGTTTTCGACCAATTTGAATCTCGTTTCGTCGCAGAGTGCCTTGAACACCCTTGAAGCAGGTTTCATAACTATAGCAAGTATTTATAGTTATAAATATATAGATATAATTAATGGTCGTGGAAAAATCAGGAAAAGGTATGTCCGGCAAATCAGCCAAAAAGGCAGATAAGTCTTCTGAGGATAAGGGATGCGATGGGAGATGCTGGTGCTGCGGTGGCGGCGACTTTGAAGAAGAAGACTACTAATGTTGCAGGAAATCGTAGATTTTCTTTTTTATCAGGTTTTGCTTCTTGACCGGGCTTCAGCCATAGCTCAGTTCTTCAACTTTTTCGTTTACGACTCGGCAAAAATCCTGCTTCTGCTGTTTGGGATGATTCTGGCCATAGGATACCTCAGGAGCTTTATTCCACCGGAGAAGGTCAGGGACACGATGTCAAGGGGCCGCTATGGAATCGGAAATATCATGGCCGCGCTTTTCGGGGCGGTCACGCCTTTTTGCTCCTGCTCGTCCATCCCCCTGTTTTTTGGGTTTCTCCGGGCAGGCGTTCCCCTTGGAGTAATGTTCTCGTTTCTTATCACTTCGCCTCTGGTGAATGAGTACCTCCTCATCCTTATTTTTGCGTATTTTGGCTGGAAAATCGCTTTTTTCTATGCCGCAAGCGGAATCCTTATCGGAATCCTGCTTGGAGCCCTTCTTGGCAGGATGGGGCTTGAAAAACACCTTGATAAGGATTTCTGCCAGCAAAGCGGAAAGCTCAGGAAAATTATCTTCAGGAGCCACAGGGAGCGCCTGAAGTACGGCTACCTGGAGGCAAAGTCTATCGTGAGGAAGCTGTGGCTGTGGATTCTGGTAAGTGTTGCAATAGGAGGAATTATCCACAATTATGTCCCGCAGGAAATTATTGGCCGCGTGGTTGAAGGAACGGGTGCATTGGCAGTGCCGCTAGTGGTTATCCTGGGAGTGCCGATGTACGGAAGCTGCGTTGCAATCCTGCCGATTGCCTTTGCGCTTTTCGCAAAAGGCGTCCCGCTTGGAACTGCGCTTGCCTTCATGATGTCAGTTTCGGCCCTCAGCATTCCTGAGGCAATACTTCTTCGGAGGGCTATGGAATGGAAGCTAATAGGCCTATTTTTTGGGCTGGTGACTGTAGGAATTGTCTTTACGGGCTTCCTGTTCAACTACCTGCAGTTTTTGGTGTAGCCGACAGGCGTCTTTTGGCGCTTGCAGTAGAATTCTTTTTTATAGTCAACTGAATAAAGCCCTTTAAAGCATCTCTTAATATCATTCTATGCTCACCAATATTGGCTCACCTTCGGAAAAGCCCAAAATGCCTCCCACTACATATGAAGTGGGTATGGGGTTTAGGGGATTTGAAAGCTTCAAAACTCTATATAGTGCCGGCGCTCTAAGGCCTGGAGACAAGCTTATCGTTTATCCAACCAAGGATGTTCGACAGGAATGGCTTGTCGGAGACCTTGAAGTTTCAGGAGATGGGCATTTGATGAATGGGATTCTTAAGCCCGATACTGATTATAGCATTGTGTTGAATATTTCCTCAAAATAGCATGCAAAGAGAAAGCTGCAAATATACCTTGTTTTTTAACATATCTTATGCTCTCAATTAAAAACCTCTCGGCCTCGACCAGGGGCAGCAGGATTCTTAAAAACCTTAAGCTTGATTTGGGCAAAGGGAAGATTCTTACCGTTTTCGGGCCGAATGGAAGCGGGAAATCGACGCTTCTGAAGGTGATTGCGGGGGTTCCCGGTTACAGCGTTTCGGGAAGCATAAAGCTTGGTGTCAGGGAGATTTCCGAGTTTCCGATTGAAAAGCGCGCAAAGCTGGGGGTGGTTTTGGGCTTCCAGCAGCCAATTGAGATTGAGGGCGTAACCCTCAGGCAGCTTCTTAAGATTTGCCTTGGAAAGGAGGACTTCTCAGACGAGGAAAAGCGCCTCATCGCAAAATTTGGCATGGCTGATTTTCTTGACAGGGACATAAATGTGCACTTCTCGGGGGGCGAAAAGAAGCGGGCTGAAATGCTCCAGCTTCTCCTTATGAAGCCGCGGCTCCTTCTTCTTGACGAGCCGGACTCAGGTGTTGATATAGAGAGTTTGAAGATAATAGCGTCAGAGCTTCAGAAATACATCACGATGAGCAAAGCCGCTGCGATTCTCGTAACCCACCAGGGGACGATTCTTAAGCACCTGAAGTCAGACAAGGGGTGCGTTCTTATTGAAGGCAGGTTTGCCTGCCATGAAGAGCCAAAACACATATTTGACCTTATTTCAAGAGATGGCTATGGGGCCTGCATAAAGTGCGAACATGATAGGGAGAAAAAATCTTGAAAAAATGCTGGGCTTAAGTGAGGCGCAAAGCCAGATGGCTTCCCGGTGTGGAATCGAGCCCACTGGCAGGGCGGGAAGCTACATGTTTGTCGATGACCGGAAAGTCTTCGATGGAATAAGCCAGAAGTACAAGGGGCTTGTCGAGATAATGGACATTTATGACGCAATCAAAAAATACGGGCTGAAAGATAAGTACTGGAAGCTTGTTTCTCCCGAAAAAAACGAGTTTGCCCGGATGGCGCAGTCTCCCCAGGGCGGATATTATATAAGAATCTCCAAGGGCTGCCATGTAGAGCTTCCCCTCCAGAGCTGCATGCTTTTGGACAGGGGCAAAAACCAGATTTTGCACAATGTAATTGTTGCTGAGGACGGAAGCGACGCGACAATAATCAGCGGCTGCGCTTCGCACGAGTCGCTTAAGAGCGGGCTTCATGTCGGCGTTTCCGAAGTATATGTCGGCAGGGGGGCAACGCTGAACTTTACGATGGTGCACAACTGGGGCGAAAATATCACTGTGAGGCCGGTTACGGCTGTGCAGGTAAAAGACAAGGGAACGTACGTTAGCAATTACCTCTGCATGAAGCCCGTAAAGGACCTTAAGGCCTTCCCAAAGGCGGTTTGCGGGCGGGGAGGAAAGGCAATTTTCAACACGATTCTCTACGGCAAGAAAAACTCCCTGATCGAGATGGGCGAGGAGATAGAGCTGGCAGGGGACGAAAGCGTGGGGACGATAAACTCGAGGGCGATTCTTGAAGGGTCTTCAAAAGTGATAACAAGGGGAAAAATTGTCGGCCTTGCAAGGGCCAAGGGCCACATCGAGTGCAAGGGGATTTTGCTTTCGGACAAGGCCGAGCTAAGGTCAATCCCGGAAATAGATGCGAGAAACCCCGGCGTTGACCTGTCGCACGAGGCGGCAATCGGAAAAGTCGCTGAAAAGGAGCTATTATATCTCATGTCAAGGGGATTGAGCCAGGAGAAGGCAACGTCCTTAATTGTAAGCGGGTTTTTGAATGTGCCTCTGCCGGGAGTGCCAGACTGGGTGAGGCAAGAGATTCTTGGCAGGTGACCTCACTTATTTGGATCAAGGTCTATCTCCAGTTCATTTAAAATTGGCTCGAAATATTCTACTATTTCATCGAATTTGGCGACAATTCCCATATTTTCAGTATAGTCTCTGGGTGTAATCTTTCCGCCCGGATACCGAGTAAATGCTTCATGAGCATAGGTAATGATTGATAAATAATATAGGCCTGTTGTGAAGCTCATAGTGTGGATGAGATATTTCCACTCGAAGGGCAGGTCAATTTCACTCACAAATTTTACTGCATGAGGCTTATTTTTCTCATCTATCAACTCACTTTTCTGAATGGCTTCAGCAACCCCTCCGGAAATTGTCTTCCAAGTCTTCCTGAACTTTCTGTTAAATACGGCTGGAAGAGTATTCTCGAATTTTCTTGAAATCTCTCTAGAGTTAGTTAAATAATCCCCTATTCTTTTGCCCTCTAGATTTAAAAAAACCCTATCTTCAATATTCTCACTGAACATTTCTATCTGACTTCTGAGTTTTGAGTTATTTAGAAAAATACCTAAAGGTTCGTTCAGGAGTTTTTCTTTTAAACGCTTTATAAAAACCTTTGGGCTCACGTGACTTATTTGGTCCTTACCTTTTAAGTCTGATCTAAGGATCATTTGTCTATCCAAGCCAAAAGCTTTTGTTGCTTTTTCGACAGATTGTTGGAGATGGTATACAGACAATGCAGAAAGATGATAATTCTGCTCTTTCAGATTCATAGAATTAACCATTTTGGCAACTCTAAGGTCTGCCTTTGCAGCCAATACCCACTCATAGATTTCCTGAGCGGTCAATTTTTGTTCCGATTCGGAATTATGGTTGATATTTCGTTCAAGTAGAAAGCGAAAAACTTGCATAAAGCTGCCCCATTTCTGACCAAATTTACCTTCCATATATGCCCCAAATATCTCGCAAAATCCACACAATTCATTTTCTGAAAGGTTGCTTAACAACTGCCGGTCCATATACTGAAATGCCGGAGGATAAAAATAGCCCGGATGATTTTCTATGAAAAGTGTCATTTACCTTACAAAGAGCAGCAGGGATACCTTTTTGGGTCAGCTTTCTTGCGCATCGGCTCGGCAGGAGTGATACCTGCCATACCCGAGGGTGAATCTCCAGGTGCGTCTTCTTTATAGAGGGAAGGCAGATGCTGAGGGTAGGTGTGTGAAGTCTCCCGACTCTTCCTTTCTGCAAACTCTCTGAAACTGCTGCTTGTATCCCTGCCAGAATATTTGCCGGGTTTCATAAATCTAAGTAAATTTTCTCCTAGAAAAATTATGAAAATCGTCGTTTACCTGGGCGGCTCTGTCGTCACCAGGAACCTGACGCCAGAATATGTCCGGGGGCTTGTTTCAGTCCTCAGGAAGATTTCTGACGCCGGAAACAGCGTTTATGTGGTTGTGGGCGCAGGGCACGTGAAAAACGAGTATGTTGGCGTCCTGAGGGGGCTTGGCCTGCCGGAAGAGCAGGGGCATGATATTGCGATTCAGCTTACGCACCTGAACGCGAATATGCTCAGGTATGCTTTGGAGGAAAAAGCCCATAACTGGCTTCCGAAAAGCACCGAAGACGTGCTTATCCATGCTGAGCTTGCGGAGAGAAACGGGAAAATCTGCGTCTGCGGCGGAACCGAGCCGGGACAGTCGACTGACGGCGTCGCATCGAGGCTTGCCCATCATCTTGGAGCCGACCTGCTGGTGAAGGCAACAAATGTCGATGGGGTGTATGACTCTGACCCGAAGGAGAACCCCCAGGCAAAAAAGCTCGACAAGCTCAATTACAGCGAATTCCTCGAAATTCTTGCCTCCCAGGAAACAGCGCCTGGCAGGTTCTTTCTGTTTGGCAGGAAGGGCGCGGAGCTTTTGAAGGAAAAAAGCATTCGGCTTTTGATTGTGAACGGAAAAGACCCTGAGGAAATATCAAGGGCGGTCTTTGGAGGGCACAATGGGACGGAAATAACTTCTGATTTGGCCGGCGCTAAGTAAGAATAAAAGCGTATAACAACTGGACTAATGTACCTTACTTAAGGGTCGGGTACGTAACTCTTCGAGTCAGAAATACTCGTTCCCCCCTCGAAAAGGGTGCGATTCTTCGGACCATTCCATCATAATGGGTTGTCAGGATTTCTCCCTTAAGGAACTCGAATGTCTCGGTGCCACGTCTCTTTACAAGTTCGCTAGCATAGAGTTCAATATCGGGTGTTTGAAATAAAGGTTTTCCATTAAGGACGGTTAAGCCATTCATCACTGCAAAATTGAGTGCAGGAGGTATGCCTTCTGGGCCCTGCCCGTACTTGCATCCGTAAAGTACCCCTTCATATATTTCAAGTGACATAATAGGATTAGATTATTCTAAATACTTACCATCGAGTAAAAAAATGTTCTTTGAATCTGCTCAAGGTCCACTTATATCTCAATCTTCTCCAAGTCCTTGGCAAAGAAGATGTTTTTGTATATTGCGGCTTCTTTCTGGAGCTCCTCGTGGCTCTGGTATTTCCTGCCAATGTGCACCAGGTAGACTTTCTTTGCAAATCCCTTGAGCTTAAGGATGTCCTCGAATGAGGAGTGCATCTTGTCCTGGAGGTCGTCCTTGGTAAAGCACGTGCATTCGTGCACTAGGATATCCGCATCTTTGGCGAATTTTTCCATTTTCTTCTGGTAAACCGTGTCGCCGGAATAGACAAAAATTTTTCCGGGAACTTTGTAAGAAACGTCCTTAAGGGAGATTTTTTTTCCGTTCTTTGTGACCTTTCCATTTTCTTTTAGCTCTTTGCACTCGAGCCCCGACAGCCCTATCTGTTTGATGAGCTTTTTGTCCAACTTCAGCCGCCCTTTTTCGATAAGGCGGTAGCCGACATTATCTATCGTGTGCTTTAGCTTTGCCGCTTCGATTGTGAACTCCTCGCCGTTATAAACAAGCCCGTCCCGGTAGGTGTCGTAATACTCAATAGCATAGGGAAATTTGTAGAACTCCAACAGCTTTGGCCCGATTTTGTCTGCGTGCGGGCCGAATATTCTTACGGGCTTCTGCCTTCCTTCAAGCCCCATGGAGTTGAGCAGCCCATAAAGCCCAATGAAGTGGTCTGCGTGCCAGTGGGTTATGAAAATGGCGTCGATTCCCATGAAGTTTATTCCTGCCCTTATGAGGTTGGTCTGGGTTCCTTCGCCGCAGTCGAAAAGTATTGACCTCCCCGAGCCGCCAAGGTACTGGATGTGGAGTGTGGTGTGCCCTCTCTTGAGTGTAGGTATCGCTGCGCCGGTTCCGAGGAACGTCAGTTTTATGGTGGTCATAATAGTTTTAGCAGTTTCTAGTAGAATATGCTTTTGTTTTTCACATAGTCTTGACCAGCCGGCAATTGAATCACCCCCGAGGGTTACTGTTTCAGAAAACAAGCTTCTGGGCAGTATACAGTATCCAAACGGCTGTTGCTATAAGCGAAATCACTAGTGATCCCTGAAACCACCTTTTAATATCAAACTTTCTGTCGGATATGAATCTCAGCAGAGGAAAGGCAAATATTATGGCAAAGGAAGCAAGATAAACTTTTGCATATTCTGCTAAATTCTCTAAGCTTGCCCCTATGAAAAGCACCCCCAAAAGTGCCAGACCCAATAGTAATGCTTCCAGGGTCTTGGCTTTTTTCTTGCCGATTACGATAGCTGTTGTCCGCATACCGCATTTTTTGTCAGTACTGAAATCCCTGAGTTCATTTTCAAGCTGTCCATAGCCGGAACAACACAGTATCACCATAAATGCCACTAAGGCATAAATGCTCATGGTTGAAGAGAAGGCCAGATGAGTTATCAGGAAGATAGCCCCTCCGAGCATATACATATGTGTGAGCATGTCCAGCACAGGAATATTTTTCAGCCGGACCCCCCGGTAGGAATAGAGAAAGAAAACCAGCAGAGTAAAAGCGCCCGTTAAAAATAGGGTCCAGGAACCCACCAGGTATGCGATGTAGGCATAGGCGCTTAGGCTAACAAGCAAAAACAGATTGGAAACTATCAAACCCTCCTTCCTTGTTAAGCTTCCATTGCAGATTGGATTTCGAAGTCTTTTTTTTATGTCCTTTGAATCTTCCACCGCATCCTCAACATCGTTTATCATGAAGGCGTAGGTCATGGCAACAAGATTTGCAAAAAGAATGATAAAAAACAGACTCCCCAGCCCACCCCCGGCAAAAAGAAGAGAAGCGAGAGTTATCGCAATCGTGGAATCAAAAACCTCCTTCCATCTGCTTAAGCTTATTACTCCCCGTATCTTCTTAAGCATAATATCTGAACTATGAATAAACTAATACGGGCAGTCTCTTCAACAGTACTCTAGCCGGGATTCCTTTTAATGGGCGGGCTATTGCATATCAAACCAGCCCAGTATCCATTTAAAGTCTTCCTGCTGGTTTGTACTTTTTATGCTTCAGAAACCTGCCATAGGGGTTTCCCTTCACAAGCCGGTTATCGACAAGTATCAGGTCCAGGTAATACCGGCATATCCCAAAAAAGCCGTAATCATCGAGCCTGCGCGTAGAAGTGACAACCAGGCGCTTCTTCAGGAACAGTATTTCGCCGACTTCTGCAAGGTCACTGTTAAGCTGCTCGTCCTCGACATTCTTTTTCTTGAAGCCGCCTATTTTGTCAAAGGCGGTTCTTGGAACCGCAACATTGAACCCAATGAGCGGCTTTCGCCGTACTTTTGAGTTGGCAATCCAGTAGTAATTTACAAGCTCTTCCAGTACGCGGGTTTTCTGGTCATTTCCCGTAAGCCCAAAGCCCGCAGAAATACCCACATATCCATTATCCAGGTAGTGCCGTATCTCTTCGAGGTATCTTCTTTTTAGGGCAGTGTCGGCATCCACAAAGACCAGGTACTTTCCCTTGGCAAACTTTGCCCCGTAATTCCTGCCCCACCAGATTCCCTTCTTCTTGCT